>JAUQXG010000486.1 GCA_030834765.1 Lutispora sp. | reverse complement strand
GTGTATTCAACCAGATTGGATGATATTTCTTCAACATATTACAAAGTTCTGGTGTGATTCTTTGTGGAAGAACTACTGGAGTTCTTGAACCTAATCTTACGATTTCAACATGTGGGATATCTCTTAATTTTTTGATGATATATTCTAATACGTCATCATTTATTAAAAGTGCATCTCCGCCAGAAAGTAAAACGTCTCTGATTACTGGTGTGTTTCTAATATATTCTATAGCCTTATCTATGTTGTCCATTGGCATCGCATCATCATGCTGTCCTGCAAATCTTCTTCTTGTACAATGTCTGCAATACATGGAGCATTGATCTGTTACAAGTAAAAGCGCTCTGTCAGGATATCTATGGGTAAGTCCCGGAACTGGTGAATCTTCATCTTCATGAAGTGGATCTAGCATATCTGCTTCTGCTTTATGAAGTTCTATAGATAATGGCACTGCTTGCTTTCTAACTGGACAGTTTGGATCATTTGGGTCCATAAGGGAAGCATAATATGGCGTAATACCCATTCTGAGGGTTTTCAGACATTCATGTATGCCGTCTTCTTCTTCTTTTGTAATGTGAATAACCTTCTTAAGCTGTTCAACTGTAGCAATTCTGTTTGCTACCTGCCATTTCCAGTCATTCCATTGTTCAGGAGTAACATCTTTCCAAAGTTCAATGTCAGTGTATTTTCTCATTATACAGAACACCTCCGGTTTTATTTTGGGGAATTTAGAATTTGGCTAGGGTTCCAGGCGCCAGGCTCGAGGTTCGAGGTTCGAGGTTTTTTGCTGGGGTTAGACTTTGGAGTGTTTTTTTCATACTCCAAAGCCCTGCTTAAATCCTCGTGCCTAGAGCCTCGTGCCTCGTGCCCAAGCGTTGGCGAAGCCATACGCCATTACGCATATAATTCTGTAAATACGTTTCTTACTTTTTCACTTTCTCTTAGTATATCTAGTGTGATGTCTGCATGACCTTTTGTGTAGCCATTGCCTATGATCATTGTTACATCGCTGCCTACACCTTCAGCTCCTAGAGCTGCTTTTGTAAAGTTTGTTGACATGCTGAAGAAGTATACTAAGCCTGTGTTTTTTGTGCAGAGTACGCTTGTCATTTCTGTATCTGGTATATTCACATTATTGATTGTTACATCAACCATTTCTCCGTTGGTAAGCTCTGAAATTTTATTCATGCACTCAACTGGTTTTCTTGCATCTGCTGTAAACACTATATCGCAAAAGCCTAGTTTTTCTAATCTATCTGCACTCTTTGCACTATGGCAAAGGCCTATTACTTTACCTGTAACTCCTGCTCTTCTTTTTGCTTCATAGCAGCAAAGCATACCTGATTTTCCGCCTGCTCCTATGATTAGAACATTGTCTCCTGGTTTTACTAGCTTTGCTGTTTGAGCTGGCGCTCCAGCAACATCAAGTGCTGATAAAACAAGTTTTTCTGGTAGGTCTGTAGGAATTTTTGCATATATTCCGCTTTCAAAAAGTATGGCTTTGCCATCTATATCAACTTGATCGATATCTTTTCTAATTGCTTTAATTTTATCTATTCTAAGTGGTGTCAAGGAAAGTGAAACTAAGGTTGCTATTTTATCTCCAACTTTTAGATCTATTTTGCCGTCCAGTGCTGATCCAATCTTCTCTATGGTACCTATCAGCATGCCGCCTGAGCCTGTAACTGGATTTCTGTGTTTGCCCTGCTTTTCTACTATGGCAAGCATAATTTCAGCGATTTTCTTTTCATCTCCGCCTGCCTGCTCCTCTATTTGTGTGAAGCTTGCTGAGTCGATGTTAAGAGTTTGTACATCTATTAGTATCTCGTTGTCATATAGTTCATCCATATTATTGTCAATCTTGTTGGCTGGCTGTGGCAGTACTCCTACTGGCTCAATAACTCTATGTGTTCCGTATTTGCATCCTTTTTTCATTTTTTTATCCCCTTTCCTCTATTCAATAATTTTTTATCTTATGGTATTCCATGAACCTCACTTATATATAAGCAAAAACCATGCCAGAGAGAGAATAAAGAGAAAGAGACTATGGCAAAATCTCGATTTGCTAGTCTCTTTGCTTTGTAGGATCAGCATTCTTTTTGATTATCCGAAGCTGAAGGCAGCGATTTTTATAATAATTTTTTTTATTTCTGACTTAGCAGCTAATTTGATAGCGGTTATTTTTTTAACAATCGCTTATTTTTCGGCATCTACGTTTATATTATATTTTGCTATCTTATACTGCAATGTTTGTCTTGGGACTTCTAAAAGCTCTGCTGCCTTGGTTATATTTCCTTCCGTCAGCCGCAATGCTTTTTTGATTATCAGGTGCTCTACCTTTGAAATTGTGTGGTTTAGCGGTCCTATGGCATTTTTTTGTATTCTTCTTTTGTCCTTTTTTGATATGTCCGCTAAATAGTAGGGCAAATGACTATCTGTAATCAGCGTTCCATCCGCCATATTCATGGCTCCTTCTACGGCATGCTCAAGTTCCCGCACATTGCCAGGCCATGCATAGCTCATAAAAAACGCTTCTACTTCTGAAGAAATTCCTTTTACATTTTTCCCAAGCAAGGTGCTGTATTTATCTATAAAGTGCTTTAACAGCACTGGAACATCCTCATATCGTTCTTTCAAAGCTGGCATTTTTAATGATATTACGCTAAGTCTATAAAAAAGATCATCTCTTATGCATTTATCTGCCAGTGCTTGTCTCGGATCAATATTTATAGCTGTCATGATTCTTACATCCACATGGGTAACCTTTGTATCGCCGATTCTTCTTACATTTCCATCCTGAATAACGCGGAGAAGCTTTGCCTGAAGCTGCAATGGCATGGAGTTAATCTCATCAAGGAAAAGTGTACCTTCATTAGCCAGCTCAAATAAGCCTGGTCTTGTTTCTGCTCCTGTGAAGCTGCCTTTTACAGTTCCAAAAAGTATACTCTCTAAAAGCGTTTCAGGAAGAGCCGCACAGTTTTGAGCTATAAAAGGCTTGTTTCGTCTTGTGCTGGCATTGTGTATGGCATGGACTAAAAGCTCCTTTCCTGTGCCTGTATCTCCATAAATCATTACAGGAGAAGGAGAAGCTGATACGGATAGGGCATCTTTTTTTAGTTTTAGCATCAGGTCAGAAATCCCTATGATATCTGCAAAGGTATATACTGCTCTCATGCCTTCTGCCTGTTTAATCTTTTTATTATGATCTATCAAAAGCTCTGCTTGCAAATCCACAAGCTTTTCTGAAAGCTTTTTTACTTCAGTAATATCCTTAGATACTTCAACTGCTCCGATAATCTTTCTACCAGATTTTATTGGAACAGTAGCATTGATCGTCGTGATTTCAAGGCCTCTATAGTTTTTAAAGGTCTGCTGATTATTTAGTATTGGCTTACCAGTCTTTATTACCTTCAATATTGTGCTTGTCTCAGGAGTCAAAGAAGGATAAATCTCCAGTATATGTCTGCCTATGGCTTCCTCTGGATTAATGTTGTCTAAATCCGATGCGAATTTATTGTAATAAATAATGCGCCCTTTTGCATCCACAATGTGAATACCTTCATCAATTTGATCAAGTATATCTTCTATGTTCTCCGTGAACAAAGAATCTAACATTTGTTTTCCTCCTCCGCCAATATTTCGGCATATGCTGTTTAAATGAAGCAGGCTTTTAGGCCTGCTGTTATCAAAAATTTATAAGTAACTCATTTAAAAAAGATCCTAGCTGTGAAATATTCAAAGTATACCTTAAATATATGGTGGACTTGTCGTCCTTATCTATGCTTACATGAATCTCATGGGTGTGTACTTCCATTTGGAAATCTCCATACGCTGTATGATACATGGTATTTGTTTTTTCTCCAAGCTGGAATAGAAAGTTCACAGTGTTTTTTCCTGATCGTGTGAGGGAAACTACGTTATCCTTTATTTTGAGTGTAGATTTTGATCCTTCAAGACCCGAAACAGGACTTTCTTCATAAGATAGAACCTTCGTCTCTCCTATTATACCAAACTTTCCATCGGTGTAAAACTCCATATCACTTTTTTCGCCAGAATAATCTGTTTGATTTGATTTTATATGTATTTTTACTTCTTTTGCTTTTTTCATGTTTACTCCAATCGATAATTGATGCATGATTCGTGATTCACATTTATTATACACATTTTTCTGCAAAATAAAAATAGCTATGACTTTAAAAATCACAGCTATTTTCAGATATCATATTATTTCAATACAGCTTTTAAAACCCGCTCTATATTTCCATAAGCTATCTTTTTTATATCATCTGTCCTATAGCCTTTCCTTGAAAGAAGATCAATTAGCAATGGTATTTTTGATGCATCTTCAAAGCCTTTGCTAGAAACACTTTCTCCGCCTTGAAAGCTTGCAGTTGTATCCCCTTCCAGAAAATCGCAAAAGTCAAAACCAAAGGCTATATGATCTATTCCAACAAGATCAGCTATATGATCTATGTGCCTGGATAAGTTTTGAACATTTGGATTTTTGTGATCAATGAAATCAGGCCATGCATTCATTCCTATGGTGCCTCCCCGCTCTGCTATAGCCTTTATCATATCATCGGTTAAATTTCTTGGAACATCACATATTGTGCGAGCATTTGAATGAGATGCAATGAATGGCTTTGTAGTATTTTTATAAACATCCCAAAAGCTTTTGTCATTTAAATGAGATACATCAACAAGGATACCAAGCTCTTCCATCCTTTTTACAGCCTGAATTCCTAAATCTGTAAGACCTCTGTCCGTTTCCTTGCTTATTACGCCTGTAGCAAATTCATTATCCTCATTCCAGGTAAGAGAAGCATGTCTGATTCCTATTCTGTACAGCATATTCAATAGACTTACATTGCCTTTAAGTCCGCTTAGCCCTTCCATACCAATGATGATTGGTATTCTTCCTGATTTTTGTATTGCATCCATGTCTTCCAGCTTTAAAGCAATTGCAGCACAATCCTTCATGTCTTCTATTTCTTCACTTACCGCTCCCAGGACTTCAAGCATTCTCCAGGTTGGATCATTTGTATAAGGGGGATCAACCCAAACTACCAATATGCTGCCAGCTACATTTCCTGCTTTTAGTCTTTCAAAGTGGTAATCTCTAAAGATATGGTTTTTTCCTTCTAGTCTTTTCATTGTGATATCTGTAAAAATATCTGAATGTCCATCAAATGTCTTCATAACCTTTCCCTCCATAGAATAAACGGATGGCAAAAGCATCTGCGATGGTGCCACCACCCATGAGTGATAAGCCATCCGTTTTATTCCCTACATACCGAATAATTTACCTACCATATTTCCTGTAAATAGTCCAAAATAATTACCTACTACATAGCCCCATACCCCAACAAGCATGGCTGGAAGTACAAGCTCTGTCCAACCTTTCGCTATAGCCATTGCAGCTGCTGTAGTAGGTCCGCCTACATTGGCGTTTGATGCGATACAGAGCTCTTCAACATTGAGTTTGAACAGTTTACCTACTCCAAATGTAACCGCCATATTTACGATAACCATGATTGCACAGAATACAAATAGCAATGGACTGTTCATGATGATCATTTTTAAATCTGCCGGTGCTCCAATTACAACGAAGAAAATATAAATCATAAAAGTCCCAATCTCTTGTGCCCCTCTGATCTCTCCAAGGAATTTTGGAAAAGCAGTGGCAAGAATCATGGTAATGGTTGTGATTAATAAATATTTTTGGCCAAATATTGCTATTATTATTTTTGGCATAGTACTGTCATTTATAAAAGCTGAAAGCTTTGTTGATACAGCAACAATAACAAAGGTAGCTGCAAGCGCCATAGCAATATCAAGAAGAGAGATTTCTTTTCTTCCCCAATAGCTGGCTGCTTTATTTTCTGTTTCTTTCCCTGCATTCTTCTCAAGTTCGTCCTCATAAGGATGCCCAAAATGTTTCTTAAAAAAGCTCATTGTAGGTATCATCATAAGCACCATAAAGTAGAATGCCATATTTAAATTATCTGCAACAATAAGTGCATTTATTGTGTTTTTAGAAGCTTGAAATGCATCTGACATGGCAACAAAATTTATGCCTCCGCCTATATAGCTTCCTGTCATCATCCCTGTAGTCTTAGCAACCTCTGGTATTGCATTTTTCAGGAGAAAAGCTGCTAAAAATGCACCAAGTATGGTACCAACTGTAGAAATATTAAATGCAAGAAATGTTCTTCCACTTTCTCTCCAAATCTTTCTTACATCTGCTTTGAATAGGAGAAGCGGAACTGCCAAGGGAACGATATATCCCCATACTGCATCATATACCGGAGCATCTGTTGGTATAATCTTCAAATTAGCAAGAATAAGTGCACCAAGAAGCCCAATGATTGCGCCACTGATCTTTGAAGCCCAAATAAATTTTTGCTCTAGATATATACTGATGGCTGCCCATCCAATCAATATTGTCCAGAGTGCCCATGTGTCATCAGGTTTGAAAAGGGTCATAATAAAACCTCCTATATAAATATAATTTAGCTGAACATACAATTTTCATTGTATATTCTTCAATATATTCGTATATTCTTCAAAATATTCAAAATTCCTTCATCATATTGAAAATATTTTATAATATTTTCAATATGATGAAGGAATTTAAGGAGTTTTTAATAGCTAGGCGGTGTCATTGTCCATATTGATACACATACCTCATCTCCGTTATTTACATAGCGATGAGGAGTGGTGCTATCAAAGTATATACTATCTCCCTCATT
>JAUQXG010000057.1 GCA_030834765.1 Lutispora sp. | reverse complement strand
CGGTGACTAGTTCGAGTTTTAATATTTGTTTTACCCGATCAAAGCGTTTAGCGCCAAAATTAAATCCTATGATGGGTGCAGCGCCTTGTGTAACGCCCATGGCCGACATAAGGAATAGAACCATCACAGCGTTGATGATTGTCATAGCCCCAATAGCAATGTCACCACCGTATGATTTAAGTGCATTGTTCGATAGGATGCTGACGATAACGGATGATAACTGCATGACAAAAGGAGCAAATCCAATGCTTAGAATCGACATAGTGGTTACAATGCGTAGCTCTAATTGACTTATTTCTATTTTCATTTGATTCTTTTCACTGAGAAAATGGTGCATGACCATGATGGCTGTTACAAGTTGTGCAATAATTGTTGCCCATGCTGCACCAGAAATGCCCATGTCGAAAGTGAAAATTAGAATAGGGTCCAAAATGATATTGATGAGCGTTCCTACGAGTACAATCATCATTGATTTGACAGGGTGTCCCGTAGCTCTAACCACATTTAATAATCCTGTTCCAATACCTTGAAATACAACACCGTAGAGGATCACAGTCATATAATCCACTGCATAGGACATAGTTGCATCACTAGCGCCAAATGCCTTTAGTATTGGCATCTTAAAAACAAGGCCTAAAAGTGTCATTAAGAGCATTAATCCAATGATCAAAGTTATGGCATTGCCAAGTAACCCTTTTGCTTCGTCCTTGTTGTTTTCGCCCAACTTGATAGAAATGAGTGCAGAGGCGCCTATTCCAATCATTGAACTTACTGCGGATAACAGCAACATAAATGGCAAGCTTAGTCCTATTCCTGTCATGGCAAGACCACCAATTCTACCGACAAATATTCTGTCCACCAAATTGTACAAGGAATTTACGATCATGCCAGCGATAGCAGGAAGTGAAAATTTGAGTAAAAGTCTATCGATGGGCATAGTGACGAGCAAATTTTTGTTTGTTTCCATTAAGTTATTTCTCCTTTTTTCAGTGTTTTGCATTATACATTGCAGACTGTAATTATCTTTAATTGTGACAAAAAAATGAGCAGGTCATACTGCAAATCCAACTTGCTCATTTTTTACACAATATCCTTAAATAATGCCCTTTTATATAATTTGCTTCTCGGTTTTAACTGCCAAAATAGTATAAATAGCATCATTAATTTTAGTCTTCTTCACAATATCGAAGCCAATGGTTAACAATGTTTTTTCTAGTTCCCCTGATTTAATACGAATGGACATTGGAGGTCCTTCTATAATCAAGTCGTCCTTTTCATATTCAAGACATAATAAGTGTCCTCCTACTGATATCACCTCAAATATTTTGGTGAGCGCTATCGTCAGTGACTTTACTTCGTGAAGGATTAAAGAAGCCATAACAAAATCAATGCTGTCATTTTGAAGACTTAAATTCTCAATAGTCTCTTGAAGATGTTCGATGTTATGAAGTCCTTTTTCTTTCGCTTTGGCTTCTATGACACTGAGCATGCGTTTGTCAGGGTCCATGGCATAAACTTTATTGCTTGTCCTCTCTGCCATCGGAATCGTAAAAAATCCTGAACCGGCGCCCACATCAAGTAGCGTATGGTTATTTTGAATGGGCATTTGACTAATAAGAACTTTTGGTGGGATGAGATGCTCTCTTTGCTTGCTATCTAAAAAAGCCATTTTGGTTAAAAAATTTTGATTCTGTTGGTTGTGGTTATGATTGTGGCAATGATGTTTATTGTGATCCATAATAAAACCTCCTATAAAATATAATTCAGACTGTATTTATCTGTGATTGTGTTAAAAAAATGAGCAGTAAAACTGCATATGCTTCTAGCTCATCTTTTAGACAATGTTGTAAAACCGTTTTTCTTTAAGATCGTTCACCATTTTCTCTTCAGCATCTCTCATAACCTTTTCTATGGGGCAAGCACGATTCTCGTCCATTTCACAAGTGAAAAGAGCGCCACTACCTTCAATGGCTTGAATGACGTCATAAAAGCTAATTTCAGTCTTAGGTTTCCTAAGACTATAGCCACCATTTACGCCAGCAGTAGACTGAATAAGATCAGCCTTTACTAATTGAGTTAGTATCTTGGATAGGTAGGTAGGTGATATATTCATATGACTCGCTAATGGCTGAAGACTAAAATTGTCCTTGCCTTCTTGTTTAATGAAATAGGCCATTATATGCAAAGCATAATCCGTTGCTTTCGTATATTTCATAGTAACCCTCCATAAAGATAATAAAGACTGTATTTGTCTGTAATTATACATGATGGATTTTGCTGTGTCAATATATTTTAAAAAATCAGTTGCTGGATTTTTCTGAAAGATACCATACCGCCAAGGAATAACCAGGTCCTCACGGCATCTTTTTTGTCTACTCAAGGCATACAGAATGTTGCTGTTTGCTTGAACGTACGTCAAGCGTTGAAAATTAAGGGGTTTAAGCACATTAGCAATAGCCATAAGTATTGAGACCCTTGAGGATATAAAAAGATGACATCTAAGTGAAATGTGAGATATTTTAAGGCTTCTTCGAATTCAATACATCTAATCGAATAAATAGTTGCATTATCTCACGACCAAATAGGACCTCCTGGCATAGTTACTATTCTACGATAGGAGGTATTTTTGTCATTGTCCTTTTTTCTTGGATCTGCTCACTGTTCTGTAATTAGGCTTTCTACTTCGTAAAGCCGTGGTGCCTTTATTTCGTACTTTCTGGCATCTGTAATAACTTCCTGTACGGCATAGCCAACTTTAAAGTGGTTATGCGCCACAAGCGCATAGGACATGCTTTTCGGAGAAAAAACAACGTGACTCATAAGAAATCCAACAACTCTCGGCGGCAGGCTGCTCAACACTTTTGTCATAACATCAAGTTTTGAGCCCTTTGCTTTCAAAACAGGGATTATTTCTTTCAAGTCCCAACCTAATCCATCGAGCGCTTTGCGTGAAGAAATTACTTTTGCAAAACTGCCGCTTTTTAATACTTCGACTTCCATTGCAGCGTTGAACGCGAAGTGATTCCAGAGCCAACTTTTTACATCCTTTTGAACCATTATCTTGAAACCTGCTTGAGCAAAAAGCTTACAAATCTCTAAATCCCTTTTGGTAGGCTCGGATTCAAATGTTCCAAACTGAACCGTCTTGTAAAGCCCACCGTAAAGAGTGTTTCCTTCAAATCCGCCGCCGGCACCGGGGAAGCCATAAACAATTTGACTGCGCGGAATCGGCTGAACGGCGGATTGTGGGTCCTGCCAGAAGTTACAGAAAAAAAGGACTGTTGTATTTCCAACGCGCGGTGCCAGGT
>JAUQXG010000485.1 GCA_030834765.1 Lutispora sp. | reverse complement strand
GCAAACCTATAGACTTCGGCGAAGGAACCTTTCTCATACATTCATAAAATACCTATTTTCCAGCATGATACTTTTTTACTCCGCAACCTCTAAGACACAATTCCTAGCAGTATATTTATTCATTTTTAGAGATTTTAACACAGGATTATATTTATGTCAAATGCACTTTATTTATATCCGTTCACTACTACATCCAGTTTCCCTGTCTCAGGGTCAATGATTAGTCCATGTACTGCAATATCATCAGGTATAAGAGGATGATTTTTTATCAACTCAACACTTTCCTTTACAGAGTCTTCCACAGAATCAAACCCATGAAGCCACTTTTTTATATCAATACCGGCATTAGACAAAGTTGCTATGACATCCTGAGAGATGCCTCTCTCCATTGCTTTTTTTATGGTCTTGTCAGCATTCAGGCTGCTCATTCCACATCCATAATGTCCAATTACTAGGACTTCATCTGCATCAAATTCATAAACAGCAACTATAACACTTCTGGCTATGCTTCCAAATGGATGCACAATCGTAGCGCCAGCATTCTTTATAAGCTTTACATCTCCATTTTTAAGATTTAATGCTTTTGGAAGAAGCTCCATTAATCTGGTATCCATACATGATAAAATCACCATTTTTCTATTTGGCTCTTTTGATGTCCGGTATTCCTCATATTCTTTTTTCTCTACAAAAGAACGATTATATTCTAATATTTCTTGCAGCTTATTCATCATAAAACTCCTTTAATCCAATTCAAAAAGTATTTTTTCTTATAGTGCATAGAAAAGTGCCTTATCTTACATAAGGAAATTTGCCATTGGGACACTTGACCTAATGCATTTCAAAAAAACCTTCCTTAGCTGTTAAATGCCTCAATAAAAGCCTTTTTTATTGAGACATTATAAACTTATTATATCCAACTATTAATATTTTTTATAGCTTATGAAAACAGCATTCTATCACTTAAAACATCCTTGCCGCTCACTGTGTCAAAGCATTTTAATAATTTTTCTACATTTAAGCTGTATTTTTCTTCTTTTGAAATATCTAAGGCAATATTTCCTCTGTGCATCATGACAAGTCTATTTCCAAGCTTTAATGCATGGTTTAAATTATGAGTAACCATTAAGGTTGTAGTTTTATTATCACCCACTATTTTTTCTGTGATTTCAATGATTCTTTCTGAAGTTTTTGGATCTAATGCTGCTGTATGCTCATCCAAAAGTAAAAGCTGTGGCTTTGACATCACTGCAGAAATTAGTGATAATGCTTGTCTTTGGCCACCAGATAAAAGGCCAACTTTTGTGTTAAGCTTATTTTCAAGACCTAAATTCAGCTCAGAAAGCATAGTTTTAAACATATTGATATTCTTTTTACTTATACCAAAGGTCAACCCAAAGGGTTTTCCTTTATTAAACGCCATAGATAGATTTTCCAGTATCGTCATATCTGGAGCTGTACCTTTGGACGGATCTTGAAACACCCTGCCTATACTTTCTGCTCGTTTATACTCCTTCATTCCATAAAGCTCTTTTCCATCTAAAGAAATCGAACCTTCATCTTCCTCTAAAGTACCTGCAATAATATTCAACAAGGTAGATTTTCCTGCTCCATTGCTCCCAATTACAGTTATAAAATCACCTTCGTGCACATTTAAATTTAAGTTATGAAAAACGATATTTTCATTTACTGTATTTCGATTAAATATTTTGGATAGATTCTTTATTCTTAGCATGTATCTTCCCTCCTAACTCAAGGCCTCTTTTCACAATAATAAATTTCTTATTATTAAATGATAAAGCTATTACAACAATAATCGCAGTGATAAGCTTTAAATCTGTGGCTGGAAGACCTAACTCAAGAGCTAAAGCGATGGCTGCTTTATATAAGATCGAACCTAAAACCACCATAGTAGTTGGTTTTATAAAGCTTGCCTTTTTAAATAGGGCATCTCCCATTGTAACTGCGGCAAGACCAGTGACAACAATACCTGTTCCCATACCTACATCTGAAAAGCCTTGATACTGCGCCATCAAGCCACCTGATAATGCTACTATTCCATTTGATAGTATAAGTCCCAGCATTTTAATATTATCTTTATTTATCCCCAGCATCGTAACAAGCTGCTCATTGTTTCCTGTGGCCTTTAGGATGAAGCCAAGCTTCGTCTTTAGAAAAAAGTCTAAAGCTACTTTTACGATTAACGTAGAAATCAATATCGTTAATAGCGGCGCAGCCATTCCTGAGAAAACTGTAGTCTTTCCAAATAAAGGTATGTTTGATTTAGCCATTATTCTAAGATTTATAGAATATAGTCCTATCATTACTAAAATACCGCAAAGAAGATTATTTATCTTCAGCTTTACATGGAGAAGCCCCGTAATAGCCCCGCCTAAGCATCCTGCCGCAAAAGCGGCAGCACTGGCTGCAAAGGGGTTGATTCCTTTCATCAAGCATATGGCTGCCATTGAAGCACCTAATGGAAAGGTCCCGTCTACAGAAAGATCAGGAAAATCCAATATCTTATAGGTTATATACACACCTATAGCAACAATAGAGAATATAAGCCCCTGCTCTAAAATGCTGATTATCATATCCATTCTATTGCACACCTCCAGTGACCTTTTCTGCAATGGAATCTATCTCATCTGGAATACTTATATTTAACTTCTTTGCTGCATCTGTGTTTATCACTAGCTCCATATCTTTTAATGTAGTGATTGGCATTGTATTCGTCTTATTGCCATTTAAAACATCTACAGCCATAAGTCCAGTCTGAAAGCCAAGCTTGTAGTAGTCTATACCAGTGGTTGCTAAAGCACCCTGTATGACATGCCCACTTTCCGAGCCTATTATTGCTATACTTTTTTCAAAGCATTTGCTGCTTATAAGAGGTATAGCCGAAGCTACCATGTTATCTGTAGGAATATATAGTACATCCATCTTTCCCATCAAAGAGTTCAGCGCCTGGGGTATTTCATTTACGTTGGTTATTCCTGCACTAATTATCTCAAGTCCAAAATCTGGAGCTGCTTTTTTCACTTTTTCTATTTGTATTTGGGAGTTGCTTTCGCTTGTATTATATAAAATACCTACTTTTTTGCTATTAGGTAACAGCTTTTTAAGTAATTCAAATTGCTTTTCTATAGGAACATCATCAGAAGTACCTGTTACATTGGTATCTGGTTTTTCTAATGACTTGGCTAAACCGGCTGCTACAGGGTCTGTGACTGCCGTTATCAATATAGGGATATCTTTTGTTGCATTATAAGCCGCTTGAGCAGAGGGTGTTGCTATTGCTAAGATCATATCTTTCTTTTGAGATGCAAAGCTATTTGCAATAGTTTGAGCTGTTGGCATGTCACCTTGGGCATTTTGGAAATCTATTTCAATATTCTTTCCATCTTCATAGCCTTTAGATTTTAGAGCTTCTATAAAGCCGCCACGTGCAGAATCTAATGCCGGATGCTCAACGATTTGTGTGATACCAATCTTTACGATGTTTTTATTTTCTTCAGGATTATTTGATGTGACTGCTTGGGGTTTTGCACATCCACCTAGAATTGAGACAGTTAAAATAACCGCCAAAAGAGTTGAGATTTTTTTACCTACCATACTACCATCCTCCAAAATATAATATTATTTTATATGAACTCTATTGGCTAAACTCAGCTATTGAAATGTTGTTAAACTACAGATCATAAGCATCCAATCTTTTAATAGCTGATTGCTGATTAAAATTAAAAAAGCTCCCCTTAGGAGAGCTGCTTTCTTTTAGAAAAGCTGATACAGCAAAAAAACCAATAGAGTAAATACCTCTAAAGCCTTGATTTGATATCTCCTACAAAAACTACCATACTACAATTTTATTCCTACAAAAGCACCCACATTTGTGCTATAACCTACATAAAAAACTACATGATATATAAACAATACATTATATATCTCTAATCCACTTTATAAATTTAATATTCATACTAACATAATTATTCACAGATATCAATACATAATTTAAATATCTGGTATTGCCCGGTGTGCTATGCCTATTACCAAATCATTTAAGTGAAGTACTCCTATACTCATAAATATAGCTACGCTTATATGCTCTCCGCTTCTCGCTATGCCTATTTTGCCCCCAACATTTAATCCATTTGCTTTTTCACTAACCTGTCCCAAAGCTTCTTTCGCTGCTCCGATTACAGCACCGTCATGCACATGACAATCATTGATAAGTCCACATCTTTTTGAAGCTACCAAGGCTCTTTCTATTATCTTAGAAATAGAGTTATTTATATTCCCACCGACATCCACTGCTACCGTTAGTATCCCTTGCTCCTTAAACCGCTGTTCTAATATCTTCTCATCTTCTCTTGAAGATATAGCAAGCTCAATAGAGGCCTTCGCAACATCTATGCTATCTGCTTTCATCTGTTTCCTCTCCTTAAATTATTTGTATAGGCTATTTCAAAATCATTCTCTTACTTTGTCAAGTATCTCACAATTCCTTCAGCAAAATTCCTTACAAGGCGAATTTGTTCGTCTTCATCAACTAACCACTGAAATTCATTGGGATTTGGCACAAAGCCGCTTTCCAATAGTATGGATGGAGTCCATGTGCCTCTTATAACATAAAAGTTTTTATTCGTAATCCCTTTGCTATTTCTACCTAAGGTTTCTATTGTATTTTTGTATATTGTCTGAGAAAGCGGCAATGCGAGATTTTCTCTATAAAATACTGAAAATCCATCTACCTTTGATATATCAACATTGCTTTCCATGCTGTTTGCATGAATTGAAATAAACATATCAGGTTTTTCTGTTCTTGAAGCATTCAGTCTTTCTTCAAGAGAAACAGCTTTATCTATTTCTCTTGTCATCAATACCTTTGCACCAAGATCTTCTAGCTTTGTTTTCAATTTAAGAGCAGTTTTAAGATTGATTGCTTTTTCCGCATAGTTCACGCCTAATGGGCCTACAGCCCCTGTATCACTTCCACCATGGCCTGGATCTAGCATTATTGTTATATCCGAAAGAGGCATATTTGATTCTTTTGCTTTTACTGGTCTTTTCACATTTAATATAAGCCCTGTCGATGTCCTTTCAATATAGTACCCTTCTATATATTTATCATCTTTAAGTCTCAAAGTATACTCTGTCATATTGTTGCTGGTTGAAACTAAAGCAGTTGAAAATAGCGAATCCTTTGGTAATACTGGAGAAACTGCTTCTTTAGTAGAATAGATATTTAATTTCAACAGCTTTCCATCAAAAGATGCAGTAGCTGCAGGTGGGTTTATCATATCAAATTGAATCCTATCCCACTTTTCTCCAATTCTATAGGTTGCATTTTTTACTATTGTAGATATTTTCGTTTTATTTATATACGTTTTTACATTATTTTTTTCTACCCATTGTCCTGAAGCTAATCTGACAAAACTTCCTGTCATTCCAGTTACGCTATCATACATCCCCTTATAAAGTTCAAATGTGCCTCCATTGGCAGAGGATGGGGTAGGATAAGTAAATATTACTTCTTTTATAATTTCTGCATAAAAAGGGGAATCTTTCATAATCACACCAATTTTTGCTGGCGCTTTTACCGTTTTTACAATCCCTTTATAATTCATTGTGTAGGTGGGAGCCCCCAGATCAATATTTCGTGGTGTCCCTGTGTAAGTTGGAATGGTGTAAGTATAGGTAAAGGTAGTAGCATAAATCCCCGAATTATCTAATTTTGTTGATGCCGCATTCATACTATAGCTTTTTCCGCCTATCTTCACAGTTACCTTGGAACCAATAGGTGCCTGGCACGAAAAAACAACTTTTTCCCCAGGCAAACGATATTCCTGAGATTTGGGAAAAACTGAAGTTGCTGGGATCTCAGCTGATTTCATCTTTTGTGGTGTTGAAGAAATATTCTCCTTAAATATAACTATGGTTGAATAGGAACCTTCTTGAGAAAACGTCAAGGTGTTTTGCCCTTTTTCAAGAGGCACAAGCACTCCAAAAAATCCCTGACTTGACCTGTTTTCAATTACTTTCCCATTGTAGAATAATGGTTTGCTGGGATCAGAAGAACCGTTTATATAAAACTGATTAAAGCTTGTTTTAATGTTTCCTGAGGGACTTGAAATCTTCACAGGAATATTCGCAGTAATTCCATCTCTTTTTTCATAATTTGCTTTTATAACAGCAGCCAGCGCTTTGCTATTCGCTAAAGATTTATAATTATAAAAAATACTTCCTTTTATTTCAGGAAACTTTGTATTCAACTCCATTTGCCTTTCAATTTCCGAAACGCCATACCAAGGATTTGAAGGGTCTGTATTCTCTACACGATACGCAGCCTGTCCGATATATAAATCAACGCCTGTTCCTCGAACAGTATCTGTCCACCAGTCTACTAACTTGCTATAATCTGCTATAGAAAATCCGATGTTCCAATATATCTGTGGTGCAATATAATCTACCATACCTTCTTTTGCCCATTTTCTTGTATCTGCAAAATGATCATAATAGGACTGCAATCCTTTTGTATCACTTCCTAGCGCATTTGTACCTTTATTAGCCCATATTCCAAAGGGACTAACACCAAAACGCACTTTTGGTGATGCCGACTTGACTACCTTTGACAAGTCAGCTATCAACTTATTCACATTATCTCTTCGCCAATCATCTTTATTTGAAAAGGCTTTTCCATATTTTTGAAAGGATGCTTTGTCGTCAAAGTTTTTTCCTGGATAGAAATAATCATCCATATGTATGCCATCTACATCATAGTTTTCAATAATTTCAAGTACACTATCGCTTATCATCTTTCTGACTTCTGGAATACCTGGATCAAAATATAGATTTCCATCAGGGTACTTCACTGTCCATTCAGGATGTACCACAGCAGGATTAGAAGCATCTAGCCCTGAGTAATCATAGTTTGCCTCAGCTGCAACCTTTTTTGTTGCTCTATAAGGATTTATCCATGCATGTAATTCTATCCCTCTGGCATGAGCTTCCTTTACCCAAAATTCAAGTGGGTCAAAACCATTATTACACATTAATCCTTGCTTTCCTGTTAAATACTTAGACCAAGGATAATATTTAGACTTATATAGCGCATCTGAAGCAGGGCGGACTTGTAGGAAAACTGCATTAAATCCTGTGTTTTTTGCATCTTCCAATATCTTTATTGCTTCACTTTTTAATATTTCTGGATCCGTGGTTGGTTTTGAAGGATAATCGATGTTTAGGACAGTTGCAACCCATAAACCCCTTAAGTCTTCCTTCTTTAAAGTGTTAGAGATGGGAGCCGCTCCAATCATTGGTAATGTTAATGAAAAAACCAATAATAAAATAATAACTCTTGATACTTTCTTCATAATTTACTCCTTATTAGCTAAAATTGTAGAAATTGCTAATATAGTAGTTCTACAATCATTGTAAATAGCCTTCCGTCTCATAAACTTTTAATCAAATTGTAATCTCACTGTAATACCTTTTCATTTCGTTGCTTTATCATAGAAAATAAATAATCAGTTATTCCTTTGGGATACTGTGATTTTATAATAGCATAAGCTATTTTAAGGTTAAAAATTTCTGGGTAATATGCAAGGTATCTTGGCCTCCATTCAGTGGGATTATATTTTTCTTTAGCATGATGGAGCCCCTTAAAGCCATAAACGCTATTTAGATTTTCATATATAAATAAAAAGACCTTGTTTAAAAGCCCAGTTTCTTCTTCCTGACCTATGTTTGCAAATGCGACCATTCCCAGACTTCCCCATTTTACACCTTCATCCTTCATTATCATAAAAGCATCATATATTATTTTTTCCATAACTCCTTGGGGTGATTTTGGATGCCTTCTTGTTACATCTGCTAAATAACCTTGCCTTGATTCAAAAGGAGTAAAAACAACAAATCCAAGAATATGATCATTTGCATCCTTGGCAATGAAATATCTTTTATCCATTGGATTTTCCAGGCCCACACCTCCTAGCATAAAGGATAATTCTCCGCCTTTTTTCATTGATATCCATTCTTGTGAAACCTTATGGATCTCCTCCTCAATTTTTTTATCTCTTTTTTGACTTGGTTTATATTCACTCACGGTTATTCCTGCTTTATTTGCATGATTTATTGCAGCTCTTACTTTAGCTGTTCGTCCTCCAGCAAGACTATAATCTTCAAGCTTAAAATATGCATCCTCTCCATATTTTACATAACCAAAACCTGCCCCCTTATATTGATCTATAAATCTTTCTGTTACATTAATCATTACAACAGATAAATCATTTCTCTCACAAAACGCAACAAACTCTTTAATCATTTGCTTCGCATTTTCTTCTGCACATATAATATCACCACAACATGCTGCAACATCACCAACAACTGTATAGGCTATCACACCATCTATTTTATTTCCAAAAAAGTATATTTTATCTTCTTCAAGGGCTAAATATGACATAGGGTTTTGTCCATATTCATCAACGATCTTCCTTGCATGCTCTTTATCTATTTTATTAATGATTGGATTATAAACCAAAGGCTTTAGTATCAATATCAATGATAAAATGATACATGCCCAGTTTACAAATATTGCAGAATCAAGATAAATATGTCCTAATGGACTTTTTGCAGTTATGGCTGATATATCCATTAAGAATAAAAGCCTTATAGATTTTTCTAATGCATCTTCAAAGGCATAAATATCCAAGAAATTTCCCTTACTTAAGAACAATGTTATTGCAGTGTTTAATATAACAAGTACTATGGATACTGCTGAAACTAACAAAGCCATTTTGACTGAAATCTTATCTGACTTTTTGCTGAAATCCTTAAAACTGATGACTAGTACTGTAATTATAAATAATTCCGCTATAATTAAAGGATTAATAATACTGCGTGAACGCAATATTATAAGGGTTATAGAAATAAATAATGATGCTATAGTTATTATCCATGCGAACCTCATTCGCTTATAAAGACGATTGGACAAAATTATCAGTATAAACCCAATCATAATAGAAAGACTTCTATGAATAACTAATTCGCTATATGAAAATCTATTGTAATAAGTACCGATAGCACGAAAGAGCTTTAAACTGTGAGGCATTGATAATCCAATATCTAGAACGCCTAAAAAAATTATCATAATAATGCATATATTTTGTACTATTTTTTTTAATTTTTTATTTATTGTCAATGATAGTGTCACATCCTATCTTCTATATATTAAAAATCATCCCATATGCTGGACATTATTTCATTTACTGTTCTAGATTGTTTATTATATGCCTTAAAATAGGTATTCTTTTTTGCATCTTATTTGTAGCACAAAGAAAATGTTACAGATAAACGAATTTCGCTGTAACAACTCCTTATCAGCCTACCCCATGCGATAGGTTCTTTTAGTGATTTTCCTTGAAGTTTATTTAAGATAGTTTTAGAAAAATATGTTTGCCTTAATCAAATCGACTTCCCTCGCTGCTTTATTATGT
Organism: Lutispora sp.; assembly: GCA_030834765.1. GTDB lineage: Bacteria > Bacillota > Clostridia > Lutisporales > Lutisporaceae > JAUQXG01. The sequence goes on along the minus strand of JAUQXG010000485.1, from coordinate 1,338 downwards.
ACTTCAAAATATTGATCGCATAAATTGCTATTGGTTTTTATTAATATGATATCTCCTTCATTCCCCCAAATTTCATTCCCATGGACAGCTTTTAAGGCAAATTCTCCATTGGTACAATATATTGCTTGGACACTTTTTGAAAAACCTTTTTTGTTATCCAAAGAAACCTTTTCCCATTGACCTTTATTAAGATGTATTACATCTAGCTCCCCTTCACACCCTTCATTCATCATCAAATTAAAATCTATTACTTTCCCAAAGCTTTTCGTCTTCCAACTCCCACTAAAATGGTCTTGATCAAACTTCTTTAAAACGCATCTATGATGACCTTCGTGTTCCAATATGAGTTCACCCTTTATAATCATAATAATCCTATTTATATTTGGAAGTGATGTAAAAACAGATTCCTCTGCTTCCACATGTGCTGAACTCAAACGCCATATAAAGTTACGCTCACCATAAATTGCATCCTTAGGATAAATCGCCAATTGTGTTGTAGTGCCTCCAGTCCAAACGTTTATGCTAAGTTCTTCTTTTCTTATCCATTCAATTTCATATGCCATATTTATCATTGCCTTTCAATTAAATACTTTTCTAATCTTATTTTACTACAACATTTAACCAAGTCAAAATAAGCAAAATTCATGTTACTCATTTACAACTTCATCATACCCTGTTATTTAATATATTTCTTCATATATATATAAATAATAAATATGCCATAATATGAATACTCATATTCTCTTGCAGATACAAAGATAAAAAGCTACAATGTTATTAGAAAAATTTTTGAAGTTAAAGGTATAAATATGATAAATATATTAATAAATCTCATAAATAATTTAGGTTATGTATTTATAATAGCTTTCATCATTTCCAACTTATCAGTATTTAAGAAGATCATACAAAAAGATGAATTTAGAAGATTTGACCTTATTGTATTATCCATAATCTTTGCTATATTTGGAATAATAGGTACCTATTCTGGTACCTATATAAATGGTGCTATTGCCAATACAAGAATCATTGGAATAATGGCTGGCGGAATTCTTTGTGGTCCTTTTGTAGGTATTGTGTCTGGCCTAATTGCTGGAATTCATAGATTTGCATTTGACATAGGCGGAATAACCTCAATTCCTTGTGCAATATCTACGATCCTAGCTGGTTTTATTTCAGCTTATATTTATAAAAAAGGTATAAAATTTCAAAAATGGTTCTATGGGCTCATTGGAGGTATTCTTGTAGAGAGCATAGAAATGCTTTTAATTCTGCTTATATCCAAACCCTACTCCAGTGCTCTTCATATAGTAAAAAGCATCTATTTCCCCATGAGCTTTA
>JAUQXG010000056.1 GCA_030834765.1 Lutispora sp. | reverse complement strand
GAATGCATTTTATGATCTAATATATTCTCCACTTTAACAGGTCTAAAGGTTCCTAGTCCAACATGTAATGTAACATATGCTATAGTTACACCCTTTTCTTCAATTTTTCTTAGCAATTCTGAAGTAAAGTGCAATCCTGCAGTTGGTGCAGCTGAAGAACCTTCATATTTTGAATATATAGTTTGATACCTTTCTTTATCTATTAATGTCTTTTTTATATAAGGTGGTAAGGGCATATTGCCTAGTCTATCGAGAATTTCTTCAAATACTCCATCATATTCAAATTTAACAATTCTATTACCACCATCTACTATCTCTATAATTTCAGCTTGCAGCTGACCATCTCCAAAATTAATCCGTGCCCCTACCTTTGCTTTCTTCCCAGGCCGTACCATTACTTCCCAAGTATTGATGTCTTTTCTATTTAGCAGCATAAATTCAATAGATCCTCCACTGCTATTTTTCTCGCCAAGTAATCTTGCTGGAATGACTCTAGTGTCATTTAAAACCAAACAATCACCTTTCTTCAAGAAATTTATAATGTCTTTAAATAAAAAGTGCTCAATACTGCCAGTCTCTTTATTTAATACCAATAGTCTTGACTTATCTCTTTCATGAATAGGCTCTTGGGCTATAAGTGACTCAGGTAAATTATAATCGAAATCTTTCAAATTCATTTGTTGCCCTCTTTCTAACGAACGATCGTATCTTTATAATAGTATTCTAATATTTGCTTGTAATCATAACCTGCTTCAGCCATGCCTTTTGCTCCATACTGGCTCATTCCAAGCCCATGTCCAAAGCCTTTACCATAAAAGGTATAGTTGTCTGGTATTTTGTTGTATTCGTCTATTCTATAGCCATTGCTAATTTTTATATTATCTATTGCATTCACATTGCTTACTCCTGAAGCTGAAGCTACATACATTCCAGATATTCTTTTTATTTCAGATCTCCCTTTTATCGTATCAAATACACTTATGTCGGAATCTGTTTTAAGATTATACCATATGCTTTTTAAATCTGCAGCACCTAATACACTTCTAATTTTTTCTTTTTCAAGCATGGCACTTGATTTGGTTCCTTTAATTTCAACTTTGACTACTCTGCCAAATTCAGTAATTTCGATAGGTATAATATCCAATATGTCACCAACATCTAGTTTTGAATTAATCATTTTGGTTTTAATATACTCTTTGTCAAAACTTTTTATCCAGCTATCATCTTTGTTTCCTAAGCTGTATTGGTCCTCTACCCCTTTTATGTAAGGCAGAGGTGCTGAGAAGATATTTTCACTGTTTTCCGTATGCCCACCACTGCTTGAATGATAAAAAGCATTTATTGGCTTATTATCGTAATAAATCACTTTATTGGCAGTCTCATTAACTGCTTGATTTGTGGACTCTGTCTCTTGGCTTAATCCTTTATAAACTTGACAATCTTGACCGTTGCATAAATCGAATCCATATTTTGCATGTTTGCCAATATTTAAAGCTGCAAAATTTCGTGCGGCAACAGCTTGAGCTTTTAAAGCTTCCATAGGCCATGATGAGGGTGATTCAGAAGGAACAACTCCATATAAATATTCTTCTAAATTTATATCATTTATTATTGTAATATTATTATCATCTAATATTTGTAATATAAAAGACCCTCTATACTTTTTATTATTAAATTCCAAATACTTTATGCCTGTATTTATTTCATTAGGTTTTATAAAAAGACCTTTCTCTGCATTCGCTATATATTTTACTTCTCCTGTTTTCGAGTCACATATTTGAATTTGATATGCATCAATAGCGTTAAAAGTAAATCCATTAGGAGAGTCGTCGGAAGCTATTAATTTGCCATCGGCATCTTGAACTAAAATACCACACGGACTTTTAATATTAGCGTTATTTACAGCTGAACTTCCAAAACTTAAACCAACTTTAATAGTTTTCGGTAGACTATATTCTCCGCTAACATGAATAATATTTAATGGTAAAAATAATGTTACTACAAGTGTTAATAATACAATTCTCAATTTCATGAAAATCTTCTCCTTAAAAGTTGTAATCAGTGGGTGTTATGTTATTATCCTCTTTCTAAGCCTAAGTGGTCATATGCTAAATTTGTGACCATTCTCCCTCTGGGAGTCCTATTTAGAAAACCCATCTGCAGCAAATAAGGCTCATAAACATCCTCTATCGTACCGCTTTCTTCTCCAATTGATGCAGCTAATGTATCCAGCCCTACAGGACCTCCATTAAATTTATCAATTATTGCGAATAGCATCTTCTTATCAATATTATCAAGACCTATGCTATCTATTTCAAGAAGTTCTAATGCTTTATCTGCTGTTTCTTTATCTATCTTTCCATCGTATTTTACTTGGGCATAATCACGAACTCTTTTTAGTACTCTATTGGCTATTCTTGGTGTACCGCGGGATCTTCTTGCTATTTCCATTGCTCCTTCATGCTCAATTTCAATTTTAAGTAGTTTAGCAGATCTTGTAATTATCTTGTATAGCTCTTCATTATTATAATATTCTAATCTACAGATTACTCCAAATCTATCCCTGAGGGGAGCAGCTATCATTCCAGCCCTGGTAGTTGCACCTATCATAGTAAAACTTGGCAAGTCAAGTCTGATAGATCTGGCACTAGGCCCTTTGCCTATAATAATATCTAAAGCATAATCTTCCATTGCAGGATATAATATTTCTTCTACACTTCTATTTAATCTATGGATTTCATCAATAAACAAAACATCATTGCTATTAAGATTTGTCAAGATCGCAGCTAAATCTCCAGGTTTTTCAATAGCCGGCCCAGAAGTAATCCTAATATTAACACCCATTTCATTAGCAATGATATTTGCTAATGTAGTTTTTCCTAGTCCAGGTGGCCCATATAAAAGAACATGGTCTAAACATTCTGACCTCTGCCTTGCAGCTTTTATAAAAATATCAATTCTTTCTTTTGCCGAAGATTGTCCTATGTACTCATCTAAGTTTCTGGGTCTTAATCCTGTATCTATCTCAATATCATCGCTGATTATTTGCGGAGTAATTAATCTATCTTCCATATGTTACCTCTCTTTACTTTGTAGAAACCAACTTTAAAGCTTCTTTAATTAGTAAGTCTATTGATTGGCTTTTATCCTCAATCCTTGAAACAGCATTGGAAGCTATAGAGTAATTATACCCTAAAGATATTAAAGCTTCAATTACCTCTGACAATTCATTTCCCCGTTCTAAAGTAGTGTTTCCAACTATCATATCATCTAAAGCCACTTTATCCTTTAATTCCAAAAATAACCTCTCAGCAGTCTTTTTACCTATACCTGGCGCCTTAATAATTAAGCTAATATCTTTATTTAATATTGCATTCGTTATTTGTTGCGCATCCAATTGTGATAATAATGAATTAGCAACTTTTGGACCTATGCCACTCACTGATATAAGCAGTTTAAATAATTTTAATTCTTTCCGCGTTAAAAATCCATAAAGAACAATATCATCTTCCTTCACTATCATATGTGTATATATTTTAGTATTTTCTTCCCATTTTACATTTTTAATTGTAGAAGCGGATGAAAATATTTTAAAACCTACACCATTCACATCAATAACAACATAATCTTCTATTGCAGAATCAACTTTTCCATAAATATAATCATACAAAATGTTTCACTCCTTATAACCTAAATAATTCTGAAAAGTTTGAACTATTAGCATGACATATTGCTACTGCCAACGCATCAGCAACATCATCAGGTTTTGGAACTTCCTTCAAATTTAACAGTATCCTAACCATTTGTTGTACTTGGTTCTTGTCTGCTCTACCATAACCAACCACAGCTTGTTTTACTTGTAGTGGAGTATATTCAAATATTGGTATATTAGAAATAGAAGCAGCAAGTATAGAAACGCCTCTGGCATGTGCTACCGTTAAGGCAGTTTTAACATTCTTATTAAAAAACAATTCTTCTATTGCAAATGCATCAGGCCTATACTCATTTATTAACTCACTTAAACCACTGAATATGCAATTTAATCTTTTTGGCATTGGCAAATTTGATGTAGTTGTTATGGCTCCATAATGTATTACTTTGAATTTATTACCTTCATAGCTTACTATAGCAAATCCTAAAATGGCTATTCCAGGATCAATACCCATTATTATCATTTTACCCCTTCCTGCAGCCATGCTGCACAAAATAGAATTGATAAGGCGATAGCCTTTTTCAAACTTACACTTCCCTGTATACAAACATATATTCGCTAGGAATACTATACCCTTTTTGGCAAAAAAAATAAAGCAGGAAATTTCTGCTTTATTTTTTTAATAGTTTTCTAATCGCTAAAACCTTCTAAAACACCTTGCAATTCATCCTCTGTATCTGCCACAATTCCACCTTTAACAATTTCTTGATCTTCAGGTGTCAATGTTGAAATTTGTATGTCAGTTTCATCTAAAAGCACCTTTTGCCCATCAATATTGTATTTGTATACTGCAATGCCTTCTCCTTTAACTCCAATTATAAAATGATCTGGACAATAAGCATTAACAGTTTTCCTTAGCACCACTTTTTCCGGCTCAAAATTGACTATTTGCCAATCTTGATATTTAACCCTCATTTGCTCTTCGCTTAAGTTAATTTCATCATCTGAAGCGCTGGCAGACTTCTTTATTTTAGAATGTCCGCATAACTCAAAATTCACTTCAAATTCGAGCACAGTATTAGGTGTTATCAAGTCTATGTTTGGAATATTTGTTATTTCTTTATTTGGTATATCTTGATGATCTTGTGGCTTAATCAAATTTTCCGGAACTTGATAACTGTTTATTTTATTTTGCTCATTGTTGACCTTAGACATAATATTATTATCTGTATTAAAAAATAAACCAAGCACTGTTGCTAAGGATATGACTAGAAAAACAATTATTAGTATGTTACTTTTTCTTCTTCTAGATCTATCTTCAAACATATATTTCCCTCCATACTATTCTGAAGGATATTATTACCATTAATCTAGAATTTATACAATTTAAATTTATATGCATAAATCAATAAAAAAAAAGTAGTTATTAACTACCCTTTGAAAACTTATTCAAATAAAAAATTAGGAGTACAAAATATATGTTAATATGTAGTAGGTTATGAGCATAACTCATACCTAATAAATCAATAAAGCTTACTTAAAGTTGTATCTTTGACTGATACTCAAATAATAACGTTTTTCTTCATAAATAAAGTTAATAATAAAAATTAAAAAAAATACAAGACCAA
>JAUQXG010000484.1 GCA_030834765.1 Lutispora sp. | reverse complement strand
TTCGCCAGTATATTACATGATATCGGCACAATAGGCATTTCCTCATCCATACTAAATAAAGAAGACAAATTGACCCGAGAAGAATTTGAGATCATTCAGCAGCATCCTAAGATTGGATATGATATATTATCCGATGTAGATTTTCTTTATGAAAGTAGAAAGATATTATTACAGCATCATGAAAGGATAGATGGGAAGGGTTATCCGCAAAAATTAAAAGGGGAAGACATTACCTTTTTAGCTAGGATCATTTCTGTTGCAGATGCTTATGATGCAATGACCAGCTCCAGACCCTATAGAAAAACTCCTTTGGCAAAGGAGCAGGCTATTGATGAAATGCTCAAGGCGAAAGGAACTCAGTTTGATGAAAAAGTAATTGATAGCTTTGTGAACCTTTTGATGACTACTGACATATAAAATGAGCGGACCGAAAGGCCCGCTCATTTTGTATTTATTCTTTTACTACTTTTGTTAAATCGCTCCAAATTAGAAGCTTTGCATATTTCATGTTTAGGTCTAGCTCAAGATTTTTGAGGTCATTTTCTAATAAGGTTAAGTTAATTTTTGTTGTATCATATTCCATTTTTGACATTAAACCAGTTTCATATTTTATAGTATATACCTTTATATTTTCTTTTTCATCTTCTATATCTTTTTTAAGGTTTTCAATATCTGTATAGGTATCTTCTATATCTTCAATCATATCGTCAAAGCTTTTTTCAAAGTTCTCTAAAGCATTTTCATAAGTTTTTTCAGCAGCTGCATAATCTGTCTGAGCATCTTCGTATAATTCATCTATATCACTCTGCATAGTGGATGTCAGCTTATCATAATCATATCGTCTGTACCTCTCGTCCACTAGGGCGTAGCTTACAGAGGTTGCATGCTTTTGATTGCTAAGTGCATTTATATTTGTATCGTTTTTCTTCAAGTCAGTTTTTATTTTATCTAAATCTAACTTTTCTATAGGCATTATTATATCATCCAAGTGAACAATTACATCTCGTTCATCTTCTCTGCCGATCAGTGTGTTGAGTCTTCTATATGCCAGACCTAGAGACTTATCTACTTTATCAAGGTCAGCTATCGCCTTTGCAATGGCAAGCTTTTTTGCATCATAATCTCTTTTTGAGATCAGGCCTACAGCATAACGAGACTCTAAGGCTTTCAGCTCAGTGTTTTTTAGATTCTGTTGAAGCTTTGCTTCCTTTACGGACATTTCACCTTTTTCTATATCAATGACAGCTTCTCTTAGATTCAAAAGTATATTTCTTTTTGTGGATTCCTTTTGCAGCAAAGCCTGTTGATAGGAAGAATATGCATTTTCTCTGCCTAATTGAGGCTGTACTTGTTGATTGATGAAATTTTTAAAGTTAGATACAGTGAAATTTACATCTTTTGTTTTTGCATTATAGGCTGTATCATAGCTATCACTGGCCTTATCCACACTTTTATCAGCATTTGTTAAATCGGTACTATTGTTTATAGCCATCTGTGCTGCTTGTTCAAAGGTATAGTTGAATTTTGGCTCAGCATAAACTGAAAGACTGGATGTAAATATGAAAGCTGCGCTTAGCACTGCAGCGATTGTCCTTTTCATTTTGATTTCCTCCCTGTTTTCTAATATGTATTTTGATGTACTGCATTTATTATACACCTATTATCAAGCAAATGAAATAAACCAGCAAATTGTTTACAGTTTATTCATATATCAAATATCTACTTATATTTAACATCACCTTCCTCACTATATATACGAATCATTATAGAAAAAGTTTCAGTTATCATTAATAAAGTTAAAATCCAATGATATCCATATGCTAAAATTCCCTAAAGTTTTTAACAATTCTCCCTATTTTGACGATATATATACTAGGATGATATAATCGAAATGGTATATTATATCAAAAATTACATAGATAATCATGTTTGGGGAGGTCAAAATTGATGAAAAAGGGAATATCCATATTAATTATTTTTACTCTAGTTTTTTCTACTATTTTTCCAGTATTTGCAGCAGAGAGCAGCAGTGATCCAAATATGGAGCTGTGTATAGAGCTGGGGTTATTACAAGGGGACAGCGGAGGTATTGATGCTTCCTATTTAGACAAATCACCTACTAAGCTCCAAGCCGCTGTGCTATTTTTGAAGCTGAAGGGGTTAGAGTCTGTAGCCAAGGTTTATGAAGGAAACTCAAACTACATAGATGCGGAAAGTGCTTCTTGGGCAAAGTCATATATGTCATATATAAAGGAACACCCAGATTTATCCTTTCCTTCTTCCTTCGGGGAAGTCTTTGAGCCAAATAGTAATATCAATTCAAATTATTATTATGCAGTTTTGTTGACAGCCCTTGGTTATAAGGTCAACACTTCCGACAAGATGGGAGATTTTTCTCTTTCTGATGGAACCTCTTATGCACAGTATATAGGTTTGAAAACCATAGAAAATGACGGTAGCTTTACCATGAGAGACCTGGCTGCAGCTACGGTAGAAGCTTTAAATACAATGCCAAAAGGCGAAAAAGAAACCCTGTTAAATAAATACAAAAGATATATAGGGAGTTCTTATCATTCGTCCCTTTCTCTGGATGATCTTCAAATACGATCAGCCAAGGCTGTATCAAATAGACAGGTAGAAGTAAAGTTTAACGAAAATTATGGAGCTGCTGTATTAGATAAAGATCTTTATAGCATAGCAGAAAAGACAGCCACTACAGGGCTGAATGTTATTTCGGTGACCTATGATGCAGATAACAGTGTCCTTTTACAAACGGAGCCTCAAAAATCAAATATAGATTATTCATTGACTATATTAAAACAAACCGTTTCCTTTAAGGGAAAGGCAGAAAGCAAACAAACACCTGAAATCCTAGACAAGGTGATTTGTCTTGATACAGATTTGCTGGAGATCAGATTTAATACCCCTATGGATAGGGAAAGCGCAGAAGAGGAGTCCAACTATATCGCAAACAATGGACTTACTGTAATAGAAGCTAGTCTTGATACCTCAAAGGACCCAGACAGGAAAACGGTACTATTAAAAACAGAGGGAATGAGAGGGAGTAGAAGATATCGCTTAAATATAGAAAATGTTTTATCCGCCGATCTGGTTAAAATAAATTCTGTTGAAAAAAGCTTTACAGGTGTAGCGGATACAAATCCTCCTAAAATTGCAGGAACGATAGAAGTTGTCAATAACCAAAGAATCAGGGTAAGATTTAATGATGCTCATGGCATAGACAAGGAAACTGCAGAGGAAGTATCAAATTGGAGCATTACCTCTGGAGAACAAAGTTTAACCATCAACAGCATCGTTGCCGTTGATGATGATAAGGATCAATTTGGTTATCTTGATATGGCTGAGCTTGAGATGGAGCCTATGATTCAAGGAAGAGAGTACAAGCTTTCTGTCAGCAATATTGCTGACAATTCCATAGCAAAGAATATCATGCCTAAGACTATAAGCGCAAGCTTTATGGGTGTTTATCCAGATAAAACCAAGCCTTATATCCGCAAAGTCACTGTTTTGGATGATTATAGGATAGCTGTTGACTTTGTTGAAAACAACAGAATGGATATCTCATCCATGACAAGTGAAGGAAATTATGTGATCGACAAAGATGTATATGTAACAAGTGTGAGGGAATATGGAGTCACAGGGGATCCAAAATCTGTCATCTTGGAGACCAGCGGTTTAGAAAAGAAAACCTATAAGCTGACTATAGAAAATATCAGCGATGAGTTTGGAAATACAATAAGCAAAACATCTCAAAACATAACAGGAAAAGAAGCAGATCAAAAACCACCTTATGTTACAAAGACAAACTGGGTGGACTATGAGACAGTAGAGCTATTCTTCAGTGAAAAAATAGAGATCAACCAAGGAGAAAATCCATCAAACTATTTGTTGGATGGCAGCCAAGGAAAGATAAAAAAAGCAAAGCTGACAATCCTTGGAGATAACTGCAAGGTGACTTTGACCACAGTATCCCAGCAGCCAAATACTACATATGCCATTGTCATAAGCGGTATTTCAGATATAGCGGGAAATGAGATGTCAGATGCAAAAGAATACTTTGTTTCCAGAGGTGCAGCCTCAGATATTGGGGAGACAGCCATTGAGTCTATATATGCTGTGAGCAGCCAAGAGGTTCAGGTGGTGTTTAACAAAGCCATGAGAGTGGACAAAACTACACAACTGCCTACCATGACTCTTGCAGGTGGTATCATCCTTAAATTCAGCGGAGAGCTTTTAGATGGAGGAACAAAAGCAGTCTTTATTCCTCAAAATGCGAAGCTTTTAAATGATATGAATAAGGAATATACAGTGGATAAGATTTCTGATATAAAGGATATCAATGACAAGGATTTTGTAATAGAGGGCAGCAAGCCCACATTTACAGGCACCGATAGCGAGAATATTCCAGCTAAGGTGAAGTCTGTAGAACAGGTGGATTATAGCACTATTCAGATCAAGTTTGATAAGCCTATTAAGTTCTCTTCCTTGGCATGGGGAGATATAGCCTCCATCAAGGCTCAAAAAGGGAGCAGCTTTAGCGCATATATTGATTATAAGGAACAAGATACCAATGATGCAGAAGCTACCTTGACATTAAAATACCCAGGCAAGCTGTCAACCAACAATGAGGTTATTTTTAACCTAAGAGCAGCTCTTGCAAAAGGTGGTTTTATTCACGATTATTCAGGAAATCTAGTGAACAACAATACTACTTGGGATACAACCAGCATCACTCCATATGTAGAGGATAAAGAAGGGCCAAAGATGCAAAGTGTTGAAGCCATTGATGCTTCATCCTTTAAGGTAATATATGATGAACCAATATCCAAAAACTATCCAGGTTCTTATGGGATATACAAGATAACAAGCAGTGGCGGTACTTCTCATGTAGTGACAGGAACTGCCAAGGTAGATACAAAGGATGACAGCATCGTAATTGTCACCTTTAATAGTACAAATATAAAGGAAGAGGAAAGCTATGTAGTCAAGCCTACATCAGGGGCTAGAGATATAGCAGGCAATAGTGCTTCTACTTCTAATATTGTATTTGATTATATACCTTCCTATAAGACAGATTCAGACTACATAAAAGGTGTAGCTATCATAGACAGTAAAGTGATTAAGGTGATGACCAAAAAGCCCCACACCGTAGGAGACAAGATTAAGGTTTTAGACGAGCGAGGCTTGAACATCATTGATACCTCTAAAAACAGTGACGGTATCACATCGGGAATAAAAGGAAGCGGTACAGACGAGCTGACTATCTATTTATCTATGCCTTTATTAAAGTTAACAAGCTATAAGGTTGATATATCAAATGGAAAGCTTACCTATAACTTTACTTATGATTCAGATTCCACTGGAGAAAATCCGATTTTCATAGAACCAGTAAAGGCAACTCCAGAACCAGGGTTGATTGAATTAAAGAAAACAGTGACACTTACTACAGATACAGAGGGAGCAGAGATCAGATATACAACAGATGGTACCAGCCCAGACTTGACAAGCCAAAAGTATACAGGTCCAATCGTTATAAACTCAGAAGTGACCATAAAAGCCATAGCAGTGAAGACAGGTGCTGTCAGCAGCGGTATTTCAGTATTTGAATATATGCTAAAACCAGACAGCATTCCACCGGTGCTAAAGGATGTAACAACAGGCAATGTGATCATAGGGAATAATGTCAGTGCTACAAGCAATGAAGATGGGTATATATATTTAGTGCCAAGCACAGTAGGAAAGAATTGGACTGCCATAGAAGCAGCAGGTGCTGGAGCCAATGGTACCTATGAGCTGGCTGTTCCAAATGTTTCAGTAAATCTAAGTACTACAGGGTTTGCACCTGGTACCTATATCGTATATGCAGTAGACCCGCTTTATAATATATCAGAGCCTTCAGCAGTGATTACTGTCAAAGAGCCTGAGAAAGCAGCACCAGAATTGATTGCTACAGTTGCTACAGTAGATGGAGATTTTGGTATAAGCTTCATAGATGATGCAGCATGGAGAGCAGCCATCACCACTGTAAAGCTGGATGGTATCACCCTTGAGGCTGCAAAAGATTATACGATCGCATTGGGTGGCATCTTATTTAAGCCTTCGGGAAGCACACTGATGCAAAGACCGGGAGAAAAGGTAATAATAGTGGAAGCAGAGGGCTATAATACCACTTCTGTCACACAGTTTATCAATCACGGAGCTGTAAGCAAGCTTGTCATAGAAAAGCAGCCTGTTGCACCTATAGAGGACAGGATGAGCTTCAGCGTACAGCCAATGATAAAGCTCCAGGATAAATACGGCAACAATTGTATTTCCAACAATGCTGCAGAAATTACAGCAGATAAAGCTGATGCTGGACTATGGCAGCTAAATGGAACATTACTAAGTGGGAAAGTAGCTGTAAAAGCAGACAAAGGCGTGGTTCAATTTGCAGATTTGTCAACAAAGAATCTTGGGTTAGAGGCCATAGCTGGAGGAAAGATCAAAGTTGCTACAGGTGTAGGTGCAAATGAAGTTACAGTGACTTCAGCAGAATTTATCGTGCCAAAGCCTGTTATAGATGCGCCAACTGTCGTTCTGCCAGTAGATGCAAATGTAGATTTACCTTTTGATATAGCTATAGATGGTGTAGATCAACCATTATGGAGAGCGGCCATCAAAGCTATAAAAGTCAATGGAGTCAGCATACCATCAGGTGCATATGAGAAGAGTATAGCAGGCAAAGTAACCATAAGACCTAGTATGGATGCTTCTCTGCAAAAAGTAGGTATAAAGAATAT
>JAUQXG010000483.1 GCA_030834765.1 Lutispora sp. | reverse complement strand
TATTTATTTGCCTTGTCTATATGAATTATATATTCCCTCACAGCACACCGCCTAAACATACATTCTGTTCATCTTTTTCTCCAAACCCTTGGATAAAAGAGAAATGGTATAGGTCATAACGAAATACAGGATCCCAAGAGTTAAATATATCTCGAATGGCCTGGAAGTCCTGGTGTAAATCAATTGTCCGCTCCTAGTCAGCTCTGTTATGGAAAGCACTGAAACCAGTGAAGTGTCTTTTAAAATAGAGGAAAAAGAATTTACCAGGGTAGGTATTGCGATTCTAAAGGCCTGGGGGAGAACAATGTGAAAAAGCCTTTGCAGCTTATTCATGCCTACTGAAAAGGCGGCTTCCTCCTGACCCTTGTCCACGGACATGATAGAAGCTCTCACAATTTCCGACATATATGCTCCACCATTTAGGGTTAGTCCAAGTACAGCGGCGGTAAAACTGCCCATAGTTATTCCTATAGATGGCAATCCATAATAGATGAAAAAAAGCTGAATCAACAGAGGAGATCCTCTAAATATTTCAATATAAAAATGTAGAAACAGCTCCAGTGCCCTAGGAAGTTTTTCTGAGCGCAGCACACCTATAATCACTGCAAGTATTATGGCAAATAGGAAGGAAACCACGGTTATTTTTATAGTAATAACCGTGGATTTTAATATAAAATCGATATTATCGAAAACAATATTAAATTTCAAGCTACTTCACCGTCAACCACTTGCCAACTAATTCATCATATTTTCCTGATTGCTTTACTTTAGCTAAAGCTTCATTTAACTTAGCAGTCAATGCATCCCCGTCAACCTTTGAAACCATTACTATTTCCGAACTGTCAATTGCATCGTTTATTATTTCGTAAGACTCATCCTTTGCAAGTTCAGTTAATGCATATACATATCCAACAACTACAGCATCCACTCTGCCGTTTTTCAAGTCTAGGAAAGCTTCTGGATTATAGTTATATCTTTTTATTTCTTTTAATCCCGTCAACTGATCAACAGCTTGTTCACTTCCTGAGCCTAATTGAACACCTACTACTTTGTTTGCTAAGTCAGCCTTTGACTTTATCGAGTCATTTCCTTTTTTTACAACGATTATGTCATTTAAATTATAATAAACATCACTCATGTTTACATTTTCAACAGATGCTTCTTTTTTGGACATACATGTTATCAGGACATCATAATCCCCTTTGTTCATTCCACCAAGAAGAGCTTGCCATTCTGCATCAATGATTGTTGCTTTTATACCCAGCTCTTGTCCTAAGGCATTTGCTAAATCAATATCGAAGCCTTCAAACTCACCTGTTTTTTCATTTCTTGATTCAAATGGTGGGTATGCTGCACATAAGCCAACTCGCAATTCGCCTTTTTCTTTTACTTCATCCCATGATTTATCTGTGCTTATGGGAGTTGCTTCTGGCGCAGCCGGAGCTACAGCGGGTTGAGGCTTTGCACATCCTGTGAATACCAATGCCAGTGAAAGAACTGCTGCAAATACAAATACGAATTTTTTACTCATTTTCATTATGTTTTTTCCCCCTAATAAATTTTTGTATTTCTTTATATGAATCTATTGGACTTGCTTCATCTACTGCAGAGAAGCTTATATGTATATCACGTTTTTTCAGCATCTCCTTTATTTCCTCTATGAAAACTCCGCTTCCTTCTACCATTTGCAATCCATTTATCATGTTTTGAATATCAGGATTTTTAGAAATCTCCCCTTTCCAATCTCCTGAGCAGGTTTTATTTACCCCACAGCTGGGGCTTCCGTCAATGCCAATTATACCTACAATCTCATAACCATTTAATAAATACTCCTCTACTTGCTGAAGCTGAGGATAAAAAAGCCTCTGACAGTGATCTCTGTAAAACGGTGTATCATACTGTTCCTTTACCATGCCCCACCTCCTCATTCCGCAGCTGCTGATCTCTGGACAAGGCAGCTGCATGATACCAAGCCCTTCCTCCATCAATAGCTTCACTGTATCAGTCAAAGCCCCTTGATATTCTGCCAGACCTTCTACCTTGGAATTTGAATTTAGAATACAATGACAAACAAGTACGATTCTTCTGCTTCTCTTCAACGGCTGCAACTCCCATCAAACAAACTTTCTGACCATAAGGCACATTTCGATTATAGACCATCCCTACGGCGTTGTTAAATATTTATTATCTATAATTATAAGGAAAACTATGGATAATGTCTATAGTGAACCAAGAGGCTGCATCAATATTCGCTTAATAATCTATAAGCAGTTATTTGATACAGCCTCTTTAAAATGATAGCTATTCATATTCTATTTTTCTTCTTTTTTAACCAGTCTTTTTATATTATCCTTATGCCTTAAAACCATCAGTCCTGTGACCAAAAAGATAGCTATTGTGATAGGTGCCGGAAGTCCCATGATTAGCGCAGTGACTGGTAGACTTGCTGCTGCTGTTATGGATCTTACAGACACGACCTTTACAAAGGTTGTCATAATCATATAAGTAGCAAATCCAACAAGTACCGGTACAGGGGCTACTAATATGAAAGCACCTAAAGTTGTATTTACTCCTTTGCCTCCATTGAAGCCCAAAAATGGCGTATAGCAGTGTCCAACTACTGCAGCAAGTGCAACAGTCGAAACAAATAAATCTTTTGAAATGGGAAGGCTATAAAAATTTGCAATGACAAATGCAATGCCTACTGGCATAATACCCTTTAACACGTCAAATGCTTGAGTCAACTTAGCAACCTTATCTCCAGCAATACGCTTCACATTGGTGGACCCAATATTTCCGCTTCCAAAGGTTCTAATATCTACCCCCTTGACCTTCTTTACAATCAGGTATCCTACTGGAATAGATCCCATGAAAAACGAAATCAATAACATAAAAACAACAATCAAAATCGATACCTCCATTTATGTGGTGTCGCCATGATACTCTTCGCACCAAGGTCTTTTCATAAAAAAGCATTTTTTGTAATACAATTATCTTAATAATATTAGCATATGAATTATTCTAATTCAATATATTCATCAATAACTGAATAAATAGAGCTATGCTAGTATATCTCTTGTTTGTCATCACATAATAATGTTGGGAGTGAAAATAATGAAAGATGAAAATAATAAAATGCCTCTTAAAGTTTATAATGATGATCACCATTATGGCAGCTTTGGAAAACCCATATTTTATGAAATGAATCATATAAGGGCAGAAGCCAATACAGCCAATGTTCAAGCTCTTATAGAGGCAATGGAGATTTTCAAAAGCAACAAAAAATAAAAGGAAATATTTGTTTTTGAAACATCCGGATAAATGAAATGTAATAAGCAAAACTTAATATTACAGTCTTCATTTTAAAGGAGGGTTTTTATGAGAGAAGGGTTAATTCCCACTGTACTTGGCTCCGCAGTTATGGCCTCAGGTTCAGTGCTTAGAGTAATGGATATGAAAAAGCATGGGATGCACAAAAAGGACATGATGCCACTTGCCGGAGCTGCATTGCTCGGCTTTGGTCTTGCACACGTGATATTAGGAACAATAGACCTAACGAAATAAATGTTGATTGATCGAGTAAGTGGCGGTATCTGCCACTTACTTCTATTTATTTAAAAACAAAATGCAAAAATATCATCACCTATCTATTCAGTTTCCACAGGATGTGATAATATAACATAAATATCCTATTAGGAAGGTGAGCATCATGCGAAACAAGTCTAATTTTCTTGTTATTATTTCAGTTATCCTAATGATATCTTTATGTTTTAGTTCTTTTTTCATTTTTCTACTGGCCAATCATATCTACAATGATGCCAGTATGATAAACGGCACAGGACTTATCAGAGGCTCTATTCAAAGAATTGTAAAATTAGAGCTTAGCCAATCAAAAGAAAATAATATAAAAAGTGACCAGCAAATACAAAGTACCGATGATTTGATAAAACAGCTAAAGGCTTCTAAGTGGGCTAAAGCGGGCAAATACACTATTTCCTTTGATCAATTATCCAACTCATGGACAGAAATAAAAATTCTTATAGCTGACCATAGGCAAAACCCTATCCTATCAAATAAGCAAGCTGTCATGGACAAAAGTGAAATCATATGGCGAGAATCCAACATTATGGTGGATAACGCTCAATTTGAATCAGAAAAAAAAGTGTCTTCTTTCAACTCACTTCTCTCTTTATTCCTTGTAAATATATTTTTAATTATTGTCATCATCATATTTTTAAGAAGTTATGTCCAAAAAAATCTAGAAATTGCAGCAAATCATGATCCTTTAACAAAAATATACAATAGAGCCTTCTTATACGGATTTCTAAATAAAATACTAAAAGATATGGATCGCTATCCTAAAGACTTATCTATCATAACATTTGATATAGATCACTTCAAAAAAGTAAATGATACTTTTGGCCATGGCACAGGAGATCTGGTTTTAAAAGAATTAGTTAAAATTATTTCTGATAGTATAAGATCTAGTGATGTCTTTGCTAGAATTGGCGGTGAAGAGTTCCTCATAGCTGCTTCTAACACAGACCTTCAAGGGGCCATGACACTTTCAGAAAATATAAGAAGCCGAGTAGATCAAAATAAATTTACAGAAGCAGGTCATATAACAATAAGCTTAGGCGTTACCATATATAAAAAAGGTGATACCATAGATGATTTGTTTAAAAGATCTGATGTAGCTTTATATAAAGCCAAGAGTAATGGCAGAAATAGGACTGAATTTGAATAAATAAGCTGGTGCCAAGCTATGCTTGG
>JAUQXG010000482.1 GCA_030834765.1 Lutispora sp. | reverse complement strand
AAAGATAATGTATGCTCTCCGGGAGGAGCAACAATAGCAGGAGTAAGAGCCTTAGAGCAAGGCGGCTTCAGAGGAATCATCATGGATGCAGTAGAAGCAGGAAAAGTGAGAATGGAAGAGGTAGGCAAGAAAGCTGAGTAGCATAGCTACTCAGCTTTCTTGCGGGTACCAGGCACGAGGCACGAGGTACGAGGAATTTGGGAAAGGCTTCGAAGAAATTGCTCAACCTCGAACCTCGTGCCCGGAACTTGCAAAGCAAGTTAACTTGCTCCGCAACTTAAATATTCACTTTCCTCCAAAACGATGGAATCATTAATAATAGTATGGGATATATCTCTAATCTTCCAATGATCATACACATGGATAAGGTTATTTTGCTTAAATAGGAAAGCTCTGAGTAATTGCCCATTGGGCCTACTAGGCTTATTCCAGGGCCTATATTTCCTAGTGTAGCAGCTACAGCAGACATGGTTGTGGCCACATCAAAGTTATCCAAAGATATGATTAAAACAGCAACTAAAAAAATGAACATATACATAAAGAAGAAGGCGAGAACTTCTAAGAGAGTCTTTTCTTCAACACTTTTAT
The DNA here is from genome assembly GCA_030834765.1 of Lutispora sp. GTDB lineage: Bacteria > Bacillota > Clostridia > Lutisporales > Lutisporaceae > JAUQXG01. The sequence continues at coordinate 7,440 of JAUQXG010000482.1, read as the reverse complement.
TACCTATCTTAACGGTATAAAATGCTCTCGGATGTATGATTTGCATAAGCTCTCTTCTCATGATTTTGAAAAGTAAAAGTATTCTTATATTTTTGATAGATCCGGCAGTAGACCCCGCACATCCTCCAATAAACATGAGCAACATCAATATCATCTTGCTGAATACAGGCCATTGATTAAAATCAGCGGTGGCATAGCCGGTAGTTGTTATAATGGATGCCACTGTGAAAGAAGCATGCCGCAGCGCTTCACCTATTGAATTAAAATTATGACCATAAGTATTGATTGTGATCAAAATGATTGCAGTAGCAATGATGCCAAGATAAAGCCGCAGCTCTTCATCTTTATAAAAATCCTTGAAATTTCCTTTTAGAAGGCCGTAATAAAGAGCGAAATTACCGCCGCAAACAATCATGAAGAAAGTAATAATAACTTCTGCAAAAATATTATTATAATAACCTATGCTTGTATTTTTTATTCCAAAACCGCCTGTGCCTACACTTCCAAAGGTAGTCAGCATTGAATCATAAAAAGGCATACCTGCGATACAAAGCAAAACAATTTGAGTCAGTGTAAAAGCTATATAGATGAGGTAAAGTATCTGGGCTGTTTGTCCTACTCGTGCCACCAGCTTTCCAGGATTTGGGCCTGGACTTTCTGCATTCATGATATGAAGGGAGCCTTCACTAACAGACGGAAGAATTGCAAGTGTTAAAACGATGATTCCCATTCCACCGATCCAATGGGTAAAGCTTCTCCAAAATAAAATTCCCTTTGGAAGTATTTCCACATCTGTAAGTATGCTTGCACCTGTTGTAGTAAAACCTGAGCTAGCTTCGAAAAAGCCATCTATCATACTGGGTATTGAGCCGCTAAGAACAAAAGGTAATGCTCCAAAAAAAGAAATCAGAATCCATCCCACAGCTACAATGGCAAAACCATCTCTAGCATAAATAATAGGGCTATCTGGCTTTATCTTAAAAAGGATTACACCAACACATATTGTAAAAAAAATAGTATGCATAAATGCAGGTGCATCACCACCAGCATATATAAATGATACTATTAAAGCAGGCAACATCGAGATTGCTTCGCATATTAGCAGTATCCCTAAGTTTTTGAGTATTGCCTTGAAGTTCACGCTATATTCCTCCTTGTTTAATCACCAATGTCTAATCATGAGCCGCTGCCAAAGCTTTGCTCAACCTTATGATCAAAATTTGCAAAACAAGTTAACTTGTTTTACAAATTTTAAATATTCACTTTCTTCCAAAATGATGGAACCACCAATAAAAGTATTGGATAAATCTCCAGTCTCCCTAATATCATACAAATAGATAAAGTTATTTTGCTTAAATCAGAAAAGGCGCCATAATTGCCCATTGGACCAACAAGACCAATACCTGGGCCTACATTTCCTATGCTTGATATAACAGCAGAAATTGTAGTAGGGATATCCATGTCATCAAATGATAATATCAATATAGCTACTGCAATGATCATCATATACATAAAGAAAAAAGTCAGTATTTCCATAAGAGTTTTTTCTTCTATGGTCTTATTTCTCAGCTTCACAGTGTAGAATGCTCTTGGATGTATGATTTTCATCAGCTCTCTTTTTGCAGTTTTAAAAAGCAAAAGTATTCTTATAGTCTTTATTGAACCTGCTGTGGAACCTGCACAACCGCCGACAAACATAAGAAAAAGCAGAAGCATTTTACTGAATAAAGGCCATTTATCATAATTCGTAGTTGCAAAACCTGTAGTGGTAATGATAGATGCAACCTGAAAGGAAGAGTGCCGCAAAGATTCTCCTATGGAATCAAAATTTACACCATATATATTTATTGCAATCAGTAGGATAGAAGCAGCTATGATGCCAAGATAGAGTCGTAACTCTTCGTCTTTGAACACATCCTTGAAGTTTCCCTTTATAAGGGCATAATATAGCGCAAAGTTTCCGCCACCTATAATCATGAAAATGGTGATGATCATCTCTGCATAAACATTATTATAGGCACCAATACTTGTGTTTTTTATTGCAAATCCTCCTGTCCCTACAGTTCCGAGGGCATTCAGTACAGAATCAAATAAAGGCATTCCAGTAATATATAATAATAAAATAAGAATTGCAGTAATGGCCACATATATAGAGTAGAGTATTTTGGCAGTTTGATCTACTTTTGGCACCAGCTTTCCAGGGTTCGGACCTGGGCTTTCTGCCTTCATAATATGCAATGATCCTGCTCCTACAGAAGGAAGTATTGCTAAAGTAAGGACAATAATACCCATGGCTCCTATCCAATGGGTGAAGCTTCTCCAAAATAATATTCCCATTGGTAAAGCTTCTACATCGCTTAGAATACTAGATCCTGTTGTTGAAAATCCTGAACATGATTCGAAAAAGCTATCCACAAAGCTGGGTATCGTACCGCTTATGACAAAGGGTAGGGCGCCGAACAAGGAGACTAAAGCCCAACCCAAAGCAACAATAGCAAAACCGTCTCTTGCATATATATTGCTGACTTTAGGCGTTACACTTGAAAATACAACGCCTATAACAATTGCAAGAAAGATAGTATATAGAAATGCTGGTGTATCAACACCAGCATGCACTATTGATATTATTAAAGAGGGTATCATGGTGATTGCCTCACATATTAATAATATTCCCAAGCTTCTTAATACTGCTTTGAAGTTCACTTTGAATTCCTCCTGATACGCTATTCAATATCTCATCTAAGTTAGATACGCTATTATTTTTTATGATTACGATAACACTGTCTCCTTTTTTGATTACATCATCACCATGAGGTATGATGATCTCATTTCTTCGTATTATGGTAGTAATAATGGTGTCAACCGGCAAATTAAGCTTTTTGAGAGGAATATTTATAAACTTGCTTTTGGCACCGACGATAAACTCAATAATCTCTGCTTGACCTTCCTCTAACTTATAGAGAGATTCTATAGCTTTGCCTCTTACATATTTTAAAATTTGATTAGCAGTAATAAGTTTTGGAATGATTACGCCATCGATTCCTAGGCTTTTTACTATGTTTATATAATTAGACCTGCTTGTTTTAGTAAAAACTTTTTTTACACCATTCTGTTTTGCTAAAAGTGCTGACATAAGATTTTCTTCATCTATACCTGTCATAGAGATGAAACCATCCATATCACCAAGGTTTTCAGATAAAAGCAGCTCCTCATCCGTTCCATCTCCGTGAATAATCAAGGTATCAGGCAAAACTTCAGAAAGTGTTTTGCATTTTTCTCTGTTGATTTCTATTATTTTTACCTTCATATCCATCTCATATAGAAGGTTGGTAAGGTAATAGGCAATTCTTCCTCCGCCAACGATCATCACATTTCTTGTCTTATGATATTTGTCGTCCAAACCTTTACAAAAATTTAGCACGTTGGAAGTCTTTCCTATTATATATAAATCATCATTTTCTTGTATTAAAAAATCTCCATTTGGAATGATAACCTCTTTATCTCGTATGATAGCACCTACTAATAATGAAGATGAAATTTTATGAGACACTTCGTCTAATGTCATCCCTATGATAGACATATCGCTTTTGATTTTTAGTTCTACCATTCTAACGCGGCCTTTTGCAAAGTTTTCTACATTGATGGCAGTAGGAAAGTTTAATACTCTGGCAATTTCCTCTGCGGCAGCTTGCTCAGGATTTATTACCATATCTATGTCAATTTCTTCTTTCAACATTGTAAGCTCTTCTGCATATTCTGGGTCTCTTATACGAGCAATGGTAAATGCTGCGCCAAGTTTTTTAGCTGTAAGGCAGCAAACCATATTTACCTCATCATAGCTGGTTACAGCGATCAAAAGATCAGTGTGCTTTATATCTGCTTCCATAAGCACCTTGGTGCTGGCACCGGAACCCTTTATAGTCATTACATCTAGATTCTCATCGGCTCTTCCAAGGGTTTCTGGGTTTTTGTCGATGATAATGACATTATTGCCTTCCTTGGAAAGGTTTTCAGCAAGGGTATATCCTACCTTACCGGCACCTATAATGATAATTCGCATTTCTACACTCCTTAAAGTATGAATAATATTTTTTAGTTAAATAAAAATTTTAATAATACCAACATGGTATCAGCTCCCATTGTACTCCTTACATCTTATTCAATCAAGCTTTTATCATATAAATAATATTATTAAAATATGAATAATAAGGGTTGATTTTTACCTGTATTTATTATAAAATATATCTAATACATGCGAGAAACATGAACATTAAAAACTGAAAAACGAATATTGTTCGAAAAAGAACAAACTTGTATATATTTAGAGATATGGTCTAAATGTTTCTACCAGGCAGCCGTAAATTGCCGGACTACGGGTTCGTATATGAATGTAATTATTTTCTGCTTTTTTTGAAAGTTTTATTAATTATTTCATAGACTCCCGAAGGCTATATTTTGGGAGTCTATTATTTTTTTGTAATATTAGGAAATGCAAGGGGAGAGCGCATGAAATTATTAGAAGACAGAATTATAAAAGATGGAAAAGTCATAGGAAATAAAATTTTAAAAGTTGACAGCTTCCTAAACCACCAGATAGACGTTGAACTATTTAATGAAATGGGAAAAGAATTTAAAGAGATATTTAAAAATGATACCATCACAAAGATACTTACAATAGAATCTTCGGGAATCGCACTTGCTTGTATTGCAGCGCAATATTTCAAGGTTCCTGTAGTGTTTGCAAAAAAGCATGAAGCCACAAACTTAGATCAAGACACTTATGAAAGCGCAGTATATTCCTTTACAAAGGATAAACATTATAAAATCCGAGTTGCCAAAAGCTATATTTCAAAATCGGACAAGATACTGATCATAGACGATTTTCTGGCAAATGGAAATGCAGCAACCGGGCTGGCAGATATCGTATCACAGGCTGAGGCAAAGCTAGTTGGCGTAGGAATCGTAATTGAAAAAGGCTTTCAAAATGGAAGGCGAGTATTAGAAGAAAAAGGGATCAGAGTGGAATCATTGGCAATTGTTGATTCTATGAATGAAGGACAATTAAAATTCAAATAAATGAGAAAGATGATTTGTATAATCATTCAAATTGAGGAGGAATAATAATGAAAAGAACAGTAAGTTTAATTTTAGCCATGGTAATGCTTTTAGCGATAGCCTTAACAGGCTGTTCCAGTGCACCTGCTCCTGTTCAAGAGCCAGGTCAATCACAAAATCCAGAAGAAAAGAAAATGAAAGTAGGCTTTATTTATGTGGGGCCAGCTGGTGATGGCGGGTGGAGCTATGCTCATGACCAAGGAAGGCAATACCTAGCTAAAGAATTGGGAGTAGAAACGATATTCCAAGAATCAGTTCCAGAAGGACCTGAAGTTGAAAAGGTAGTAAATGACATGGTAGACCAAGGTGCTACAGTCATATTCGGAACAAGCTTTGGCTTTATGGATTATATGGAAAAAGCATCAAAGAATCATCCGGATGTAAAATTCCTTCATTGCTCAGGAAATAAGACTACAGAAAATATGGGAAATTACTTTGGTAAAATGTATCAAGCAAGATACCTTTCAGGGATCGTAGCAGGAATGAAAACTGAAACAAATAAAATCGGTTATGTAGCAGCATTTGAAATACCAGAAGTTGTAAACGGAATAAATGCCTTCACACTTGGTGTTCAATCTGTAAATAAAGATGCCGTAGTAAAAGTAAAATGGACACATACTTGGTATGATCCAGCAAAAGAGAAAGAAGCAGCGAAAGCCCTACTTGATGAAGGCGTAGATGTCATTACACAGCATCAGGATACCGCAGGACCCTTACAGGCGGCTGAAGAAAAAGGTGCATTTGCTATAGGTTATAACTCAGATACAAGTGCATTGGTTCCAAAAGCTTTTATGACAGCACCAGTTTGGAATTGGGGACCCTATTATGTACAGACTGTGAAAGCGATACAAGAAGGAACTTGGAAGCCAGAAGCATATTATACAGGTTTAGAAACAGGAATCGTTGACCTTGTTCCCCTTACTGCAAATGCGCCAGAAGCAGCAAAAGCAGTAGTAGAAAAAGCGAAGACAGAAATGCTTACTGGAAAACAAGTAGTGTTTGTAGGTCCAATTAAGGATCAAACAGGTACAGAAAAGGTTGGTTCAGGATCTGAGATGACAGAAGCAGATATATTGATGATGAACTGGTTTGTACAAGGTGTGGAAGGTGAATTGAAGATTCAATAATCTTCTTAGATTCAACAGAAGATAAAGTTTGAAAAAGGCTATGGCCTTTTTCAATTCTATTTTGTGTAAGATGTCAGCTATGACATTACATAGCTGCAGAAAGGGAAAAAGAATGGATATAAAGCTGGATACAGCAAAAAGCACTGCCTATATTTCTATGAAGGATATTACAAAAACCTTTGGAAAGGTCATAGCGAATAACAACGTAGATTTAGCTATCGGGCAAGGTGAAAGCCACTCTTTGCTAGGAGAAAACGGCGCTGGGAAAAGCACATTAATGAACATGCTGTCAGGGATATATACCCCTGACAGCGGTTCTATTTCTATTCGAGGCAAAGAGGTTAAATTCGGATCACCAAAAGACTCCATCTCTCAGGGCATAGGAATGATACATCAGCATTTTAAATTAGTAGAAGTGCTGACTGCAAAAGAAAACATCATATTAGGGCAAAAAAACAAGTTCTTTTTAAGCCAACAGGAATTAACAAAGAAAATTAATGCCTTATGTAAAAAATTTGAAATTGAAATTGATCCTGATAAAAAGGTTTATGATATGTCTGTCAGTGAGAAGCAAAATCTAGAGATACTGAAGGTATTATATCGTGGCGCAGATATTTTAATACTGGATGAACCTACAGCAGTGTTGACCCCTCAAGAAACAGCTAAGCTTTTCAATATAATGAGAAGCATGAAAAAAGAAGGCTGTGCCGTTATATTTATTTCTCATAAGATGAATGAAGTAATGGAAATATCTGATAAAGTTACTGTTCTTAGAAAAGGGGAAACCATAAAAACTGTGGACAAGGTTTCTACTAGCCCAAAGGAATTGACAGAGCTTATGGTAGGCCGTGCTGTGAATCTTGAAATTGAAAGAGTAGAAGTGCCTAAAAATAAAGAAATGCTTCAGATTAAAGAATTAAAAGTTGTGGATGATCAAGGTATAGAAATGCTGAAAGGAATCAGTTTTGATCTTTATGGCGGAGAAATACTTGGAGTGGCTGGAATCGCAGGAAGTGGGCAAAAAGAGCTATGCGAAGCCATCGCGGGACTATATCCTGTAAAATCTGGAGAAATACGATTCGAAGGCGACAATTTAGTGGGCAAGACACCCCGACAGATCATAACAAAGGGTGTCAGCATGAGTTTTATACCAGAAGATAGGTTAGGTATGGGACTTGTAGCCTCTATGGACATGGTA
>JAUQXG010000481.1 GCA_030834765.1 Lutispora sp. | reverse complement strand
CATTAATCATGTAATGCTTAATGTCTTGCATTTCTTCTTTATTAATTTTAGCTGTTCCAATGTCCATATGTTGATATACTTGAGCTGAATCTGCTGAGATAATTTCAGCAGAAATGTTTCTGGCTAAATCCACAGATATGCCTGTTTTACCAACTGCTGTAGGGCCTACTAGAATACAAATTTTTTGCATATTAACCTCCATGCAAAGAGAAAATTATAAAACACGCTTGAACTTTTTTTCTAATTCCAGTTGAGTCATTTTCAAAACAGTGGGCCTTCCATGAGGGCATGTATAAGGTGTGTTTGTTTGCTTTAATTTCAATAAAAGCTCTGTACATTCCTCAATATTCAAAATATCCCCTGCTTTTACAGCGTTTTTACATGCTAAACTTATAATTAGCTTTTCTTTATTCGCTTCAATACTATTTTTTGCTTCAGCTAATGTATCAAGAATATCATTAAATACACTTCCAGAACACGGTTCACCCATTATTATAGGTACTGAAGATATTCTAATAGTATTCTCACCGAAACTTTCGATGTGAAAACCCAAATTGTTAAATACTGAAATATTATCTATATATTTATTAAAGTCTTTTGGCGTTAAATCAATAATAATTGGTAATAAAAGTTCTTGTATATGAATGTTTTGGTTTTTATATTTATCAAGCAAGTATTCAAACATAATTCTTTCATGGGCTGCATGTTGATCAATCATATAAAAATCAGAAACACTTTGAGCAAGAATATAAGTATTAAATATTTGACCAATAACTTTTAGGTCTGGTAAACCGGCCTCGCTATAATTAGAAGCAGGTGTTTCATAGGTATGGGGATACTCTATCTTTCTATTATTCATTTCATGATTTACATGATAATTATCATTACTTTTAATATCTTTTTCATGAACATTTAATGAAGATACTGTATTTAGATCAAAGGGAATTTGTACTTCATTAATTTGATGCTCTTGTTTCACGGCATCAATAGATATTTTAGCATCTTCTGGCTCGAAATTTTGAAATGATGATTGATAATTTAAGCAGCTTTTAATAGCTGTATATACCGTATTAAACATTGCTTTATCATCGTCAAATTTTATTTCTGCTTTTGATGGATGCACATTCACATCAAATTTTTCTGGAGATAAATCAATATTAAATATGCAGATGGGATACCTATTTACCATAATTAGTGATTTGTATGCTTGCCTTGCTGCTTCAACAAGCATTTTATTTTTTATTAATCTTTTATTTACAGCAAATACAATTTCAGTGCCATTGCCTTTTGTCAACTCAGGTTTTCCGATATAGCCATTGATTTTAATAATATGGTTTTCATAGCTTATAGGTATCATTGATTTAGACTTATTTTTTCCATATAAACAGTAGATTGCAGAGAGCAAATCCCCATTGCCTGGGGTATGAAATATAATTTTATCATCTATAGTAAGCTTAAAAGAAATCGAATTATTAATTAATGCAATTTTCTCGATAAGGTCAACAATATAGCCTTGCTCTGTAGTATCACTTTTTAAAAATTTTAATCTGGCAGGAGCATTAAAAAACAGATTTCTAACGATAACAGTTGTTCCTATTGGAAAGCCAATCTCTTTTCTTTCTATCTCAATACCACCTTTTACATGCAGATAACTTCCGCTTTTGTCGGTTATTGAATTTGTAAAAAGCTCAATATCAGATATTGCAGAGATGCTAGACATAGCTTCTCCTCTAAAGCCCATTGTATCTAATGAATATATATCTTCAGCTTTGAGGATTTTACTGGTAGCATGTCTTGCAAAAACCAAATCTATATCTTCATTTGAGATACCCCGACCATTATCAGATACACTTATATAGTTTTTACCGCCATTTTTAAGTTCAATATTAATTGTACTGGACAGTGCATCAATTGAATTTTCAATTAGCTCTTTAACAATTGAAGCAGGTCTTTCTACAACCTCACCAGCAGCTATTTTATTTATGGTTTCATTATCAAGCAAAACAATTCTATCCATTATGGCACCTCAAATATTAAATATTTTTTGCTTTTTCATTAAGTTCTATTATTGTATTTAGCGCTTGAATAGGTGTCATATTATTAATGTCAATTTTTTTAAGGTCTTCAATTAATGAAAAGCTAGGGTAGTTGAATAAACTAAGTTCTCCATCCACACTTTCTACTGTTTTATTCTTTTTTCTTTTTGTATAAACATTTGTATGATTACTCTTTTCTGATCTTTCCAGCACTGATAAAATTTCAGCAGCTCTTTCCAAAATGTCCTCTGGGATTCCTGCTAATCTTGCTACTTGTATACCATAGCTACCATTGGCTCCACCTCTTATAATCTTTCTTAAAAAGATGATATTTTTGCCTTTATCTTCTATAGAAATACAGTAGTTTTTTACACCGTCAATTTTATTTTCAAGCTCAGTTAATTCATGATAATGGGTTGCAAATAAGGTTTTGGCACCAATTTTATTTTTATCTGATATATTTTCAACTACAGACCAGGCAATGCTCAATCCATCAAATGTGCTTGTTCCTCTGCCTATTTCATCTAAAATTATTAGACTATTCTCTGTAGCATTGGAAATGATGTTGGCTAGTTCGCTCATTTCAACCATAAATGTACTTCTTCCAGAAGCAAGATCATCTGCAGCTCCAACTCTGGTAAATATTCTATCAACAATACCTATACTAGCAGATTTTACAGGGACAAAACAGCCAATTTGAGTCATAAGCGTAATAAGTGCTACTTGCCTCATATATGTAGATTTTCCAGCCATATTAGGACCTGTTATGATTAACATTCTGTTTTCTTCGTTATCTAATTCTGTATCATTCGGAACAAATACATTATCATTATTTTGAGCTTCAACAACAGGATGTCGTCCATCTTTAATGGAGATTTTCTTAGTATTATTGACAAATGGCTTTGCATAATCATTCTTTTGTGATACTTCAGCAAAGGAACATATACAATCAAGTTCAGATATCAAAGAAGATGTTTTTTGTATTCTGATTACATGCTTCGCTATATTAGAACGGATAGTAATAAACGTTTGATACTCAAGCTCAATTAACTTTTCTTCTGCTCCCAGCACTGTATTTTCCAATTCTTTTAGCTCAGGGGTGATATATCTTTCAGAATTTGACAATGTTTGTTTTCTGATAAAATAATCAGGCACAGAAGATATATTTGATTTTGTGATATCAATGTAATAACCAAATACTTTATTAAATCCAATTTTTAAGTTTTTAATTCCAGTTTTGCCTCTTTCTTTTTGTTCTAAATCCGAAATCCATTGTTTTCCGTTTTTAGAGGCTTCTTTATAATGATCAATTTCCTCAGTATAATTATCTTTAATTAAATTTCCTTCTCTTAAGCTAAAAGGAGGATCTTCTTGTATTGACTTACTTAATAATTCATATAAATCTTGTAAATCATCAAGATTTTCAGCTATATCTTTAAGTATAATACTACTGCAATCACTAGTTAAAGTTTTAATATGCGGCAGTAATTCAATGGAATTTTTAAAGGAAATCAAGTCACGAGCATTTGCCGTATTTAATGATATTCTTGCAGTTAGTCTCTCTAGATCGTATATTGTTTTTAAATACTCTTTTATTTCTTCTCTTTTTACATAGTTACTGAAAAATTCTTGAACAGAATCAAGTCTATTATTGATATCATTCACATTTAATAATGGCTTTTCTATCCACTGTCTCAGCTTCCTGCCGCCCATAGCTGTTGATGTCTTGTCCAAAACCGAGATAAGAGTGCCTTTTTTTGTTTTGTCCCTTATTGATTCGCAAAGCTCTAAATTTTTTCTAGTATTAATATCTATTTTCATAAAATTACTTATGTTATATAGTTTAACCAAGTTTATATGATTCAGAGAAGCTCTTTGTGTTTCGTTTAAATAGAGCAAAAGTGCACCACATGCTTTTATCATTTGCTCATTTTCAAAGCCTAATCCTTCTAATTCAGAGGCATGAAATTGATTCTTTATTTGCCTTTTACATTCATCAGAATCATAATAGTTACTATTTAGTATGTTAAATGTATCAAAAGAAGCTAATATATCTGGAAACTCTTTATTAGATATAATTTCCGCAGGATTAATTCTATATACTTCTTCTATTACTGTGTTCATTTCATTACCATACAAATAAGTACAGTTAAACTCTCCAGTGGATAAGTCCACATGACTTAAAGAAATAACTTTTTCAGAAAAATATAATGAAAGCAGATAATTATTTTGTTTTTCATCAAGCATCATGCTATCTGTGATGGTTCCAGGCGTTATAATCTTAGTTACATCTCTTTTTACTAGACCTTTAGAAAGTGCAGGATCTTCAATTTGTTCGCAAATCGCTACTTTAAAATTCTTTTCAATTAATTTAGAAATATAAGCATTAACGGCATGATATGGAACACCGCACATAGGTGCTCTTTCTTCCATACCACAATCTCTTCCAGTTAAAGTGATTTCAAGTTCTCTTGATGCTATAATGGCATCTTCAAAAAAAAGTTCATAGAAATCACCTAATCTGAAAAATAAGAGTTTATCCTTATGCTGATTTTTAATCTCTATATATTGATTCATCATAGGTGTCAATTGACTCAAATTACTCACCCCATTATATCTCGATTTCACCATTTAAAAACCATGAGAACACTTCGGTTATTTTTACATTGACTAAGTCGCCAATCTTTATTTCATTTATACCTGGATTAAAATTAACAACTTTACCGGTTCTTGTTCTCCCAGTCATTCTATTTTTATCACTTTTACTTAATCCTTCTACTAATACATCAACTATTTTATTTAAATAGGATTCATTAATTTCTCTTGAGATATGTCCTTGCACTTCAAGAAGCTTTTCAAAATTTTTATGCTTTATATCATCATCAACTTGATTATCCATTTTTTCGGCTGGGGTTCCTTTTCGTTTAGAGTATATAAAGGTAAATGCTTGATCAAACTCCACTTCTTTTACCAAATCTAAAGTATCATTAAAATCTTCTTCATTTTCTCCAGGAAAACCCACTATAATATCTGTGCTTAAGGCAATACCTGGGATAGCATTCTTAACTTTCTTTATCTTTTCCAGATATTCTTCTCTTGTGTATTTTCTATTCATAGCATGTAATATTTTATTGCTTCCAGATTGAAAAGGCAGATGCATTTGTTCGCAAACTTTTTTGCAATCTTTAATTGTATGAATAAGCTTATCAGAAATATCTTTTGGATGAGAAGTCATAAATCGTATTCTTTCAATGCCTTCAATATTATTTGCCATTTTAATTAAATCAGCAAAGTCCACATTTTGATTTAAATCTATGCCATAAGAGTTAACATTTTGTCCTAGCAAAGTAACCTCTTTACAGCCTTCTTTTGCTAAGTCTGAAATTTCTGTTATTACATCCTGGGGATTTCTGCTTCTCTCTCTACCACGAACATAGGGAACGATACAATAAGAGCAAAAATTATTACATCCATACATGATGGTAACCCAAGCTCTGTATTTATCTTCTCTTTTTGTTGGAATATCCTCTATAATAAGTCCATCAGAATTCATAATATCAATTAAAGTATATTTTTCATGAGTAGCCATTTGTATAAGCTGAGGAAGCTTATGCAAATTGTGTGTTCCGAAAACCATATCTACAAATCTGTATTTTTGTTTGATTTCTTTGACGATATGCTCTTGCTGCATCATGCATCCGCAAATGCCGATAATCAAATTTGGATTTTCTGTTTTTAATTTTTTAAGAGCCCCTAAATTACCGAAGATCTTTAATTCAGCATTTTCCCTTACGCAACATGTATTCATTAATATTATATCAGCTTCACTCTTCACCTTTGTATCAACATAACCCATTTCATAGAGCATGCCTTTTAGCTTTTCAGAGTCAGAAGTATTCTGCTGACAACCATACGTAATAATATGCATTTTCTTCTGTAGTCCGTTTTTTTGTAATTCTATATTATTGTTATCACGAATTGAAGCTATGATAACTTTTTGATTTTCATAATCCTTTTCAGGAATTATTATCTCTTTTCTTTTCGTCATATTATCACCCTTTGTAAATTAATAGCAAATATCTTCATTAGAAAATATAAATATACTATTATCAATTATAGCAGAAATTATAAAGTATTCAAAGTAGTAAGGGATTTCTATATAAAAGATAAAAGTAACAAAATCAAGGAAATCATTAAATGAAACATTCTAAGTAGATATTAAAATGAAAGTGAGTGACAGTAGTCCAACTATCACTCACTCTATAATTTATTTAATTATCTATTTTTAATATTATTTTATTTGCGGATTACAAATGAACACTATCACCCAAATATGCTTTTTTAACATCATCATTAGACAGCAATTCTTTTCCTGTACCTTTTAATGCAATATTTCCTGTCTCTAATACATATCCAGTATCAGCGATATGAAGAGCTGCATTTGCATTTTGCTCTATCAAAAGTATAGTAACACCTTTTTTATTCACTTCTTTTATAATTCGAAAGATTTCTTTTACAATTAAAGGGGCAAGACCTAAAGAAGGTTCATCCATCATCATTAACCTTGGTCTTGACATTAAGGCTCTTCCAACAGCAAGCATTTGCTGCTCTCCTCCAGATAAAGTACCTGCAAGCTGCCAAGTTCTTTCTTTTAATCTTGGGAAAAGTGAATATACCCATTCAAGATCGCTTTTAATATTTGCTTCATCTTTTCTAACGAATGCACCTAATTTTAGATTTTCCAATACACTTAGATTAGGGAAAACTCGTCTTCCTTCAGGTACAAGGGTAATGCCCATTTTTATTAAGTCTTGGGTTTTAACATTTTGCAGGTTCTTATCTTCAAAAATGATCTTTCCTGACTTTGGTTTTACTAGTCCAACGATTGATCTTAATGTTGTACTTTTCCCAGCCCCATTAGCACCCACTAGAGTAATGATCTTACCCTCTTCCACTTCTATGCTAACGCCTTTTAATGCTTCAATGCCCCCATAGGAAACTATTAAGTCTTCAATTTTAAGCATCATTTTCGCTCACCCCCAGATAAGCTTCTATTACCTTCTGATTGTTTTGGATATCATATGGACTTCCTTGGGCTATAGTAATTCCATAATCTAAAACATATATTACATTTGAAATACCCATAACAACCTGCATATGGTGTTCAATCATAAATATTGTCAAATCAAACTGTTCTTTTATTTCTTTAATAAAGCTTGTTAAGTCTTCTGTTTCTTTAGGATTCATTCCAGCAGCAGGTTCATCTAATAAAAGTATTTTTGGATTAGTTGCTAATGCTCTGGCTATTTCCAAACGCCTTTGCTTACCATAAGGAAGTGAACTTGATTTTTCATATTTCAAGTCTCCAAGACCTACTTTATCCAATAACTCAATAGATTTACTAATCATTGACTTTTCTTCCTTCATATATCTTGGAAGCTTAAATATTGCTTCAAAAACATTTGATTTAACGTTTAAATGATTAGCAATTAAAACATTTTCTAGGACAGACAGTTCTTTAAAAAGTCTGATGTTTTGAAAGGTTCTTGCTATTCCTAGGGAAGTAATCTGGTCAGGTCTAAGCCCAGTTATATCTTTACCTTCAAAATAAATTTTTCCTTTTGTTGGATTATATACACCTGTTATCATATTAAATGCAGTTGTTTTGCCTGCACCATTAGGTCCAATAAGAGCTACTATTTCATTTTTATTAAGCTCAAGATTAAAATTATTTACCGCTGTTAATCCACCAAATTGCATAGTGATTTGATCTGCTTTAAGCAAACTCATTATTTTGTCCCTCCTTTAACAAGAGGGTTTCTCTTAAATAACTTTATAAGCTTATCCCAACTAAATTCTCTTGAACCCATTAAACCATTTCTATAAAATAATACTACTACCATTAATAGAGCTGAGAAAATTACCATTCTTAAGCCTGTAATTTGTACTACAGCAAATCCAAAATTCATAGGTTCATCCAAGAATCTTAATACCTCTTGAGCTATAGTTATTACAAAAGCAGAAATTATTGTTCCTGTAACGCTACTCATACCCCCTAATACGATAATTAGCAGTATATTAAATGTTAATAAAAATCTAAACATGAGCGGATCAATAGTTCCTAGCAGGCTTCCTAACAATCCTCCACCAACTCCAGCAAAGAAAGCACCGATCATGAAAGAAATAGATTTATGTTTAAAAAGGTTTATACCCATGCTTTCTGCAGCGATTTCATCTTCTCTGATTGCTTTAAATGCTCTGCCATAACTACTATTAATTAGAGATAATAATACTATTATAGTAACGATTGCGATGCCAAAGCTCCACCATAAGTTTGTGCTTGAAGGAATACCTTTTAAGCCTAAAGCTCCATTGGTAATATTTTGTGTATTCGTAAAAATTACTCTAATTATTTCACCAAAGCCTAATGTGGCAATTGCTAGATAGTCTCCTTTTAGCCTTAAAGCTGGAGCGCCTATTAAATATGCCACAAATGCTGCCATCAATCCGCCAGCTAGAAGTGATGGAAGAAACGGCCACACTATACTATTTAATGGAGCCACTAACGGCTGCATAAAGAAATTCTGTTCCTTTGCAGCTAATGACATAGTAAGCAGTGCCGTAGTATAAGCACCTACTGCCATAAAGCCAGCATGTCCCAGTGAAAATAGTCCTGTAAAACCATTAATTAAATTCATGCTTAGTCCTAGTATTGTATAAATGGCGCATAAATTTAATATTCTTACTTGATATGCATCAAAATTACTATCAGCATAAAATATGAATATTGCTAATACAATTATCGAGATAATTGTTAAAATTAAGTTTCTCTTCTTCATTGTCTACACCTTCTCCGATATTTTTTCTCCCATAATACCAGTTGGTTTAAAAATTAGTATAACTATTAAAAGTATGAAGGCGAAGGCATCTCTATAACCAGTTAGACTCGGGAGTAGAGCAACTAGCATTATCTCACCTATACCAAGAATAAAACCACCTACAACAGCGCCTGTAACATTTCCGATACCACCTATAACTGCAGCGATAAAGCACTTTAACCCTGGGATTACACCCATTAATGGCTGAATCTGAGGAAATTTAAGTGCCCACATGATACCTCCTACTGCAGCTAACATAGAACCTATAAAGAATGTAAATGAAATCGTTTTATCTACATCAACACCCATTAATCTTGCTGTTTCATGATCTTTAGATACAGCTCTCATCGCCATACCGCTTTTTGTTTTGTTAATCAAATATAGTAACATAAATAAAAGGGCTACGGTTACTACAGGTATTATAAAAGTCAGTCTTTGAACTGATATATTTCCAACTTGTACTACTTTATTAAATAGATCAGGAGTAGGAAATGCTTTAGGCCTGCCGCCAAATATAACGACAGCAAGATTTTCTAATAAATAAGAAGCACCTATTGCTGAAATAAGAATTGAAATTTTGGGAGCATCTCTTAAGGTCTTATAAGCTGTCTTTTCAACTATTATTCCTAAAATACCAGTTAGAATAATTGCAAATACAAAGACAAAATACCAAGGCAAACTAAAAATTACAACACCATAGAATGCAAAATAAGTTGCCATCATAAATATATCTCCATGAGCAAAGTTTATAAGTCTTAGTATTCCATATACCATTGTGTATCCAATTGCTATAAGTGCATATAGACTTCCTAAAGAAATACCATTTGTTATATGTTGTAAAAAAACATCTAATGTCATAAATTCACCACCCGTTTTATGATTGTTTAGCAAAGCTTCCTAATTAAAGGAAGCTTTGCTAATTGATTATTTTACTGGTTTAATGGTATCAAGATAAGTAAACTTTCCATCTTTAACTATTTTGATAATAGCATCTTTCACAGCATCTCCATTCTCGTCTAAGGTTATTGATCCTGCTGCTCCGATGAAATCCTTTGTCTTTGCTATT
>JAUQXG010000480.1 GCA_030834765.1 Lutispora sp. | reverse complement strand
AATAGCCATGCTGGTATATCTATGACTTCTTTATCTTTTATCAATAGCTCCATACCTTCATTTTCTAACCATAAATGTGAAGGCTCTGTAACAATAAAGCGAAACCTTGACTTTTTCTTATCTAGTTTATTTAATACATATATATAATCATCACCTGACTTTATATATTCTTCATCACAGCCATCCAAATGATCAAATTTCCTATAAGAAATCATTTTCTTATTATCAAGCTTATAAAATTTCATGGATTTCACCTACCAATTACATATTAAGACTATGTTCAAGCTTTATTAATGTTTCCAAATCATTTTTAATATAGGAAGAGGGCGCAATATTCAAGTCATAATATATATTGTTCCCAGCCTCTGGACATCGGGGTGCTATAAATACTCTACCCAAAGAGGATAACGTTAGATTTCTCTCATAAATATTTTCATATTCATGCTCTATGGTAATAAATAAATCTAGGGCGTTCTCTATACATACTTTTGATAGATTATATATATCATTTTTTGAAGCATCTCTCATATATGCTGGGGACATATATGGCAAAACGAGATTCACCGAAGGTATCAGATTTCTTTGGGGCTTCGTTCCTCTCCAAACTGCATTACCTCCAACAAATGGATATAGCTGATTCTCATTGAACCAAAGCCTTAGGTTTGGAATAAAGTAGGCACAATCAACTTCTCTGTTCTGCAGGTCCATTATTTCCTTCCCCCTAGCGGACATGATTCCTACAATTATTTTCTCAACCCTCACGTCTTCCCTTTTCAATATTGGATCAATAGCTTTTATTCTATATCCCTTATTTAAAATATCATCTACTAAAATAACAGGCCGTTGAAAGGATTTTATCATTCTCACTTGTATATCAAGATCTAGATAATATGGAAAAGGTCCTATTTTATAACTCCTCATATCTGAGGCAAAAATCTTCTCTGTGTGCATTGTCTTCGTAACAGTATTTGGTATAATATGCCGATTTAACATATCTCCAAAGGGCACACACATTGCTTTGCCTAGCTGTCGGGGTATTTGAGGAACCGTATCCACTTCATTTTCCTTGCATATTTTCTTAATGAGGGCTTCATCCATAATATTGGTATAAAAAGAAAGCAGCAAATTTCCTGGATAAAGCTTAGATATTGCTATCTGCATTTTCTTTCTGCATCTTTTTATGGAAAGCTTTACTTCTTCATTACTTAAAAATGGCTCTTTTAAAATTCTTTCTACATCTAAATTTAAGATACATGGATTATTCATATTTACCATATATATGGGCATTTCGTTTTTGTCAAAAGGTATTCTTTCAAAACCTTGAAGCTCTAAAAGTTCTTCGTTTCCAGAATAAACGGCAAAACCATAATCCTTTAATACTCCATAGGCCAAAGTTTCAGTCAATATAATCTGTCTAATATCTTCTACCTTAGACTCCTTAGATGTGTATATTCCATCAATCAGCATGATTCTACCTGCCGATTTTTCTCTTATGTACTGAGTAATAGAGCTGTCTTTAAATTCCCAAAACAAATCCATTGACCCTACCCTATGGAATAACGAGACTCCAACTATGCCTCCTCCATTTCTTAAATCTCTCACAAGTAATGCTCTTCCATTGTCCCTTACGAATAGCTTATTTATATCAATCAATGGCATTTCATTTTCACAAAAAAAGTTTTCAAGCTCCGCTACTATTTTCTTATCAAAATCTCTTATGATCTGAAAATCTATGGATATGGAACCCATAACTGATTTATATTGAGGCTCCTTTTGATAAAACCCGTTTTCATATATATATTTCTGAGCTAAAGGGTCTATAAGACTTGAAATATCTTTGTTCCTATCAACGTAATCACGTATTTGAGTGGAGCTTATATCTTCATATTGTGGTTCTAAGGTAAGTCTTATGACTTCTTTTTCAATTTGTTTAAAAGGCTGTTGCTCTTGTTGGCTCTCAATATTTGCTTGGTTTTGCACTCTTCTTTCAAATATAATATGGGGAAATGTATGAATTGAATTTTCACTTCTTTCCATCTTGTAAGCAGAAGCATTCAAAACTACATCACTTCCTACTACGATATAAACCTCGGACTGTGGAAAATGAGACTTCAGCATTTTTAGATCTTCTGTATTTGTTAAATTAATAGGATAGACTTCAGGATAAAGATAAATATCCAGCTCATCAGCCACGGACATATTGATGATATTTTTCCTCAAAAGATGAGGATGTGTCTTTTTGGACCATGAGAACTCATCAACTGCAAGATATACTTCAAAACCCATATCTCGAATGGCTTTTGCAATCTCTTTATGCCCCAATGAAAATGGATCGAAGGTGCCAGGAAAAAAGGCTATCTTTTTAGGCGTAGGCAGCTGTATATGGCCTTCAAAAAAAACATAATCAGAAATAAAGCGATATATGTGATTTAATGCAGCAGCATTAGCAAAAAAATGAAGCTGTCCTTCATCTCTTTCTCCAAGTAAGGTGAGTAGTTTCTTAGATATACTTGTAAAAATAAAGTTAATACCTTCAAGACTTAAAAGCTTGGAGGCAAAAATATATTTACCTAATACGCTAAAGGCTGTTTGCACAACTCTATCGCTAAAATCTGCAAGGCTGTTCAGAATAATGCCAAGTATTTTCTTTAACCTTTTCTTTAACCTTTCTTCATCTTCTCCATAAAGAGTTGTATATTTTGAATAATTGTCAATCAGAATCCCTAATGTTTTCAGTAATAGGGTTTTTATATTTGGATTGCTCTGTTTCATCTTTTCAATTAAATCATCTAATAGCTCGTCAAGTTCCTTTGGTTCTAGATATATCAATATCTGCCCTAGGTAAAAAGATATATTTTCTGAGTATTGGTAGCCCTCAATCTCCAGTGAACGCAAAAGTTCAATGGCTATGTCATTGCGCTCATCATATGCCAATTTCCCCATTAAAGCAACTAAGGCTTCTCCGGCCCTAGTCCTTACACTTTGGACCTCACTTACCTTCAGCAAATTGCAAAAATGCATGGCAGTATGAATCTTATTATTTTGTATTTTCTCGGTCCCATATTCTAAAAGGAAATCTATGTTTTCTCTTTTTATAATCCATTCAGTTGCTGTTTTCAGGTTTTTCAGAAAAATATCTGAAACAACAGAAGAGCTATATTGGACTTCTTCCATGAAGTTTTCCAAATCATTTTGACTATATAAATACTTAGATATCTTTAGTATTAAAAACCTTTCCGCTGCAATTTTTGTTTTATCAAGTTGCTGATAAATCCATTTTTTTATATTGTCTACAAAACCACTGGGTAAGTTTCTTTTGGGTAATATTGCATTGATTACCGAAAGGGACAATATTCTCAAATCCGTTTCATCATGCCTAAGCATATTCCACAAAAAATCATATAGAGGATTTACAATATCATCATTTCTAATTCTAATGATGTTACTACACATTTCTAGTAAACTTATGTTAACTTTTTTAGGGTTTTTCTCGCTTTTTTTATAATATTTCATCAATATACTTATGTAATCAATTAAATCTATATCAGCACAATTGGATAGTACGGATGCTACCATTACAGGTAGACTTTGAATAATCCAAGCTCTGTGTATTGAAATCATTTTATGATCAGGAAATAAGAAATCTTCTAAATAGCTTTCAAAAAGCTCTATAGAGGACTTTTCTACTTTTTCTAACACAACATTTTGAGGGACTTCTTTCCTATAATCTTCATCATAATAAGCTGTAAGAAAACCTATCATTTTCGCACATTGTCTTCTTATATCATCTTCATTATGGGTTAGGCTTTCATATAGAAAGTTCAAAGTGATTAGCTTTTGGCGCTGTGTAAAATAAGTAGAGTATTCTTCAATTACATTTAGATATTCTCTTAAGCTTTGCCAATATCTTTCACTTCTTGCAGTTTCCAAAATATCATTTAGAGAGGCTTCATCCTTTAGATTGTTCATAATTTTGATATTGTGATCAATAGCAAGTAATTTAAAGCATTGGATGATATCTTCTCCTTGAAGCAGAGAATAAGTATTCCTAGAAGAACTTTTAAAATAAGTTTCTTGGGTAACTGGTCCATCTTTTGGCTTCCTCATGATATGATTTACATAATCCTGGAAATCTTTAAGCTTTAAATAAACCCTTTCATATCTTCTAAGCTTTTTGTCATCCACATTGTCTAGCTTGTTCAGTATCACATGAAAAGATTCTTTCAGGTCAAAAATATGCATTGAAAAGCTTCCGTCTTCGTTATTTATATTTTTGACTCGAAAGTCTGAATAGATCAGTATCAAAGATTCCAGAGGCAAGTTTTCAAGCTCAAGATCCCATGTAGAGTGGTTCATCGCTATATGCCCTATTATATTGATATCATGTCTTTTAAACCATATATCTGTATAATAATAATGAAGATAAGGAACTCTGCGGAACTCTTCTGATGTGCAACCATATTTCCCTATGTCATGTCCTACAGCTGCGCCCATAACCTTTCCTAAATCCAAGGGTAAGCCAGCAGCCTTTAGCTCCCTTGCCAATTCTATTGCAATATGTGTCACTCCACAAATATGGTCAAGGGTATTGAATCCTTCTACTTCTATGCTCAGTTTCATCATCTC
>JAUQXG010000479.1 GCA_030834765.1 Lutispora sp. | reverse complement strand
AAGGAATGGTGCAGGTACAGTCACGTTTGCAGTAGCAGTAGGTGTCACCCTTAATAGCAGTGGGGGCAAGAAAAGCATTAAAGCGCAATATGAGTCATGTGCTTTAAAGAAAATAGCTACGGACACATGGTCGCTTGTCGGCTCACTTTCAGCTTAGGAGTGATAGTATGAATTTATTTACTGAATTTGGGATAATGGCACAAGGAGGCGTTGACCCATTTACACTAGTCTTTACCTCGTCACAGACATGGACAGTTCCTGATGGAGTGGATAAGGTTGATATTACTATGGTTGGCGGCGGAGGTCGTGGTGGTGGTATTACTGGAACAGGTGCTGGTGGAGTTTATGAGGGGGCTGGCGGTGGTGGTGGCGGATATGTCGAAAACAAATATGATATTACAGTAACATCTGGTAGCAACATTAGCATTATAGTTGGAGGCAGTGGAGGACAATCTAAGTTTGATACGTTAATTGCTAATGCTGGCTTAAACGGGTTACAAGTTAACTATAGTCCGAGTGCAGGCGGTGCAGGCGGTTCTGGTGGCGGTGGTGGAGGTAAGGGATCAGGGGATTACAAGGGTCAAGCAGGTGGAACAAATGGAAGCGATGGCTTTCGTTATAGTGCAACAGGTATGGGGGGTATTGGGCAAGGAAAAACAACTATTGGAGTAAATGGTATACTTTATGCTGGTGGCGGTGGCGGTGGTGCTATGTCTATAGACACAACCTACCAGGGTGCTGGAGCTGGTGGCTCAGGTGGTGGAGCAGCAGGGTCAAATGGTATCCAACCACCTAATGCAATAGCAAATACTGGTGGTGGTGGCGGTGGCAGTGATGGCTACAACGTCAATTATTACTCTATGGGCGGTTCTGGTATAGTGATAGTAAAATTTAATGGGTCATAGGAGAAAAAAATATGAATTATGCACTAATAAAAAACAATAAAATAGAAAATATCATAGTTGCAGATTACACAATGGCAAACACAATTGCACAACTAGAGGGGTATGAGGCAGTGAATGTAGACAATTATCCTATAGAAATTGGTGACATCTATGAAAACGGAAGTTTTATGAATGCAGAAGATATAAAAGACGTAGACGGGAATATACTTATCCCTGCAAGAACTGTTATTCAAAGAAAAATGACAGATGAAGAGTATATCTATATGCTTGAAAATCAAAACAAACAGCTAGGGCAGGATCTGACGGATAGAGAGATTGAAAATCTTGAACTAGGACAATTGGTTACTGATTTAGATATTAGATTATTAATGTTGGAGGCGAAATAAATGTTTGAAAAGTTAAAAGATAGATTTGAAAAAGGCTGGGTGAGAATAGACCAACTTAGGAAATATGTAGAGTTAGGAGCTATTGCAGAACAGGAATTTACTACAATTTGTAGCGAACCATATGTCGCATAGGAGTAATACTGTGCAAGACTAAACATCTCTTTTCTTACAATTATTGGACAATGAGTATTTCATTTAACACAAACAATTTTGTCGAATGATTTTACGAACAAATGTTCTATTTTGACTATACAGAAATAAATATGATATGATAAAATATAAGCAGGCAAGGTTGGAAGTCATGAGCCAACCCAAAGCACTCCCTGAGGTGTAGCCTGCTTGTATTAATCTCAGGGGTAAATAAAAAATACCATCAGGGAGGGTATCATATCATGTTAAATTCAGTTGTTACTGAGTCTGGTTTTCTATACTTTTTATCAATAGTTGGACAATCTAATATTTTCAATGTGCTCCTATCGTGTATCGACGGGAGGTGTTGCTATGCTTAAGGATGAAATTACAATCAGAATAGTAGGCAATTTAGCAGTAATGTTTCCGGAAAGCAACCTAGATCAAAATAGAGCAAGATTTATGATTGACGAAATCTTGAATGACTATGAAGTTCAGCCAATGCCCATGTCACTGGTACCAATCGAAAACGATATACAGCAAAAGGTTAAATTATATCTAACTGTAAAAGCACTTGATGGATTAAGCCCAATAACATTAGATAATTACAGATTACACTTAAAAAGATTTGCATTTTATTTTGCAAAACCAATAGACCAAATAACAACTATAGAAATTAGAATGTATTTAAGTAGAGTTACCCAAGGTATGAAAGCCACTACATTAGCAACTGCAATTTCAGTGCTTAAGAGCTTTTATAAATGGCTCTGTGAGGAAGAGTACATAAGTAAAAATCAAATGTCAAAGATTAAACAGCCTAGAGTAGAAAAACGAATCAGGGATGCGCTCACAATAGAAGAGCTGGAGATATTAAAAGAATCATGTGAGACACTCAGAGAGCGCGCATTAGTTGAGTTTGCATATTGCACTGGATGCAGAGTATCAGAAATAGAATCTGTTAATATCAGCGATATAAACTGGGACAATCTTAATTTAAATGTAATTGGTAAGGGCGATAAGGAACGTACGGTTTATATATCACCAAAAGCTAAGATACATTTAAGAAAGTATATACTAAGTAGAACTGATCAATCATCAGCTTTGTTTGTTAGAGAAAAGCGGCCTTTTACAAGACTTGGAGTAAGAGCGATTCAAAGAGAATTCAACAGTTTAGGTAAAAAAGCAAATCTAAATAGAAATATATATCCACACTTAATGCGGCATACAATGGCTACACTGACACTAAATAATGGAGCAGATATAGTATCAATACAAGAAATGCTTGGACATACAAATCCAGCTACAACACAGATATATGCAAGAATTACAAATGAGTCAGTACAGCAGGCGCATAGAAAACATTTAGTGCAATAACTGTCACGCTCAAAGAGTATTTACAATAAAAAAATATGATATAATAAAAGGAGAATATTATTGTTTTATTATTCTCCTTTGTTTGTTTAAGAAATTGACATTTTGCGTGAGAATTTTGGACAATTTGCGCGCGAAGCTACATTAGAGAAGTAGAAAAAACCTTCAAGAAATCATCGTAAATCGCATAAAATCATAGTATAAGCCAAAAAATAGGTAATATTTATATAAATCAGTGTTTACCTTATGACAAGAATATGGTAAAATAATTAAAGGTCAAAGAAAGTCAAAGTCAAAGGAGTGGCAATATGGATATAAATAAATTAACACAAAAGGCACAAGAAATTGTAATGGATTCACAGAATCTATCAATAAAAAATAATAATCAATCAATAGAAGTTGAACATTTGCATCTTGCTTTAATAATTCAGAATGAGGGATTAATTCCTAAAATGCTTTCTAAGCTTAATATTCCTTTTGATTTTTACTATAAAGATGTAAACGATGAGGTTGAAAAGCAACCAAAAATTTTCGGATCAAATGCAAATCAAGTATATATAACTAAGCGCTTTGAGCAGATCATGATGAAAGCGGAAGAAGAAGCAAAAAAGTTCAAAGATGATTTTATTAGTGTAGAACATATTTATCTTGCACTTATTGACGAGAATAATACTCCTTCATCAAGGATACTAAAGAAATATGGAATAACTAGAGATAAATTTTTAAAAGAGTTGTCATTAATTCGAAGTAATCAAAGAATTACAAATCAAAATCCAGAAGAAACATATGAGGCATTAATCAGGTTTGGACGTGATTTAGTTGAAGATGCAAGAAAAGGCAAATTAGACCCAGTAATAGGCAGAGACTCTGAAATTAGACGAATGATTAGGATACTTTCAAGAAGAACAAAAAATAACCCTATATTAATTGGTGAGCCTGGTGTAGGTAAAACAGCTGTAGTGGAAGGGCTGGCTCAACGAATAATGAAAGGTGATGTTCCGGAAGGATTAAAAAGCAAAACAATTTTCTCTTTAGATATGGGTTCATTGATTGCTGGAGCGAAATATAGAGGAGAGTTTGAAGAACGGCTTAAAGCTGTATTAAAAGAAATCGAAAAATCCAATGGAAAAATAATATTGTTTATAGATGAAATTCACAATATTGTAGGAGCAGGAAAATCAGAGGGCGCTATGGATGCAGGTAATCTTTTGAAGCCGATGCTAGCAAGGGGTGAATTGCATTGCATTGGGGCGACAACATTAGATGAATATAGGAAGTATATTGAAAAAGATGCTGCATTAGAAAGACGTTTTCAGCCTGTGATGGTAGATGCGCCTTCTGTTGAGGATACAATATCAATACTTAGGGGATT
>JAUQXG010000478.1 GCA_030834765.1 Lutispora sp. | reverse complement strand
ATCCGGTTTCATATTTAAAGCTTAATCCAAACGACCTGAGAAGAGTAATTAGGGCTCTTGAGGTATATAAATGTACAGGTAAACCTATATCTTATTTTCAAGAGGAATCAAAAAAAGTGCCTTCTAAGTATGAATTTTGTTATATAGGTCTCTCAATGAATAGAAAAAACTTATATGAAAGAATTGAAAAAAGAGTAGATATTATGATAAACAACGGTCTTATTAACGAAGTAGAAAATCTTATTGCCGCAGGTTATAACAGAAACTTAGTATCCATGCAAGCACTTGGATATAAAGAAATTTCCAAATACTTAGAAGGTGAAGTTACATTAGAAAATGCAATTGAATCAATAAAAAAGGGATCTAGAAATTATGCAAAAAGGCAATTAACTTGGTTCCGTAATGATAATAGAATATTTTGGTTAAATACAGATTTTTATCATAGAAAGTCCGATTTGCAAGAAAATATAATAAGATATATTGCAGGAAAATTTGTGTTAATATAGAATAAATATCAAATGAAATAATTATAATAAGAATATACTTTAATTTAAAAGAATAAGTTTATGCTTAGTTGGATTGCAGATTTTATTATGGAGGGGTTTAGATGAATAAGACGAATATTAACTTGCAGGATGTATTTCTTAATCAGGTAAGAAAGGAACATATAAATATTACCATATTCTTAGTAAATGGTTTTCAATTGAAAGGCCTAGTAAAGGGCTTTGATAATTATACAATCGTATTAGATTCAGAAGGCAAGCAGCAGCTAGTGTATAAGCATGCTGTTTCAACAATAATACCTATGAAGCAAATAAATTTTGCTTTTACTGATAGAACACAGGAAGCCAAATAACGATTCGTTAAAATAGTATTTTATAAGCTATTTCAAATTTGAAATAGCTTATTTTATGAGGTGAAATAAAAAATGAATGATAAAACAATAGATTATTTAACCAAAGAGTTAAAAATTGATAAAGTAATTATTGACTTATGCAATGAAGTTGAAAAAGAGATTGCTATTCAATTTATGCATATAGATGAAGTTAGAGAATTTAATCAATATAAAGTTCTTGGCGCAATGCAGAAAAATAGGCTAAGTGATACCCACTTCAACTACTCAACTGGTTATGGTTACGGAGATATTGGTAGAGAAAATGTGGATAGAATCTATGCTGATATTTTCAAAACCGAGGATGCTCTAGTAAGACCCCACATTGTATCAGGCACACATGCATTATCTCTTTGCTTTTATGGGATTCTAAGACCCGGAGATGAGCTGCTAGCTATAACTGGTAAACCTTATGATACATTGCACAATATTATTGGAATTGATGAAAGCCCATCAGGAAGTCTTAAAGATTTCGGAATTAATTATAAACAAGTAGACTTAAAAAGTGACGGCAAAATTGATTATGCTCAGATATCAAAAGAAATGAATTGTAAAACGAAACTCATATTAATTCAGCGCTCAACAGGCTATAGTTGGCGACCTTCATTAACTTTAGACGATATCCGTGAAGCAATTAACTTTATAAAAAATATCAATAAAGATGT
The DNA here is from genome assembly GCA_030834765.1 of Lutispora sp. GTDB lineage: Bacteria > Bacillota > Clostridia > Lutisporales > Lutisporaceae > JAUQXG01. The sequence goes on along the minus strand of JAUQXG010000478.1, from coordinate 4,257 downwards.
TATATGTATGGTCGATAACTGTTATGGAGAATTCATGGACTATCAGGAGCCAACTGAAGTAGGGGCTGATATTATTGCAGGATCATTAATAAAAAATCCAGGAGGTGGGATTGCTCCTGTTGGGGGCTATGTAGCTGGTAAAAAAGAATTGGTCCAATTGGCATCAGAGAGAATGATTGCGCCCGGTATAGGCAAAGAATGTGGTGCTACATTAGGTATAAATAGATTATTCTTACAAGGCTTGTTTTTAGCTCCTCATGTGGTTTCTGAAGCTGTAAAAGGTGCAGTGTTTTGCTCGAAGCTTTTTTCAAAATTAGGATTTGAAGTCAATCCCAATTTTGATTCAAAGAGAAGTGACATAATACAAGCCATCAAATTTAACAATCCAGAAGCTTTAATAGCGTTTTGTGAAGGAATACAGAAGGGGTCTCCCGTGGACTCTTTCGTAAATCCCGTTCCATGGGATATGCCAGGATATAACGATCAAGTTATAATGGCCGCTGGAGGCTTTGTACAAGGTTCATCTATTGAATTAAGTGCTGATGCACCTTTAAGATCTCCATATATTGCATATTTACAAGGTGGTTTAACTTTTGATCATGCCAAAATAGGAATCATATATGCATTACAAAACTTGGTTAATAAAAATATAATTAAAATGTAGATTAAAAAGGATTGTATCATTAAGATTCAGTCCTTTTTTATATCTACATTTTAATTTACATGATTAATCACAAATGGTATAATGTATACATTATTAACGGCTAAAGGAATATATAGTCTAATTAAATGTATAATTATTAATTATCCAAATAATAAGGAAGGTGAATCATATGAAAAATTTTATTAATTCATTAAAGGAAGATCTAATTTATACGATAAACCCAAAAGAATATAATAGATCTCAGTTAATCGATCTATTGAAAATGCATCCTGAAATAAAGTTTGTTTCATTGGTAGGGGTAGACTTAGCTGGAAATGATACCGATGAAAAAATTCCTATAATCAACTTTTATGAAGATATCGATGAATTCCTAAATGGTTCCATTCAAACAGATGGTTCAAGTGTTGTATTACCTAATATAGCTACTTTAAATAATGGAAAAATTGATATCGTTGCAGATAAAGAATCTAGATGGTTTGTTGATTATAATTATGAAAATATAGATGCGGAAAGTGGTAAACCAGTAGGTTCACTAAGAATACCTTCCTTCCTAATCCATAACAATAGAGAAGTAGATTCTCGCTCGGTACTAAAAAACGCAGTCAATCATTTCAAAGAAACTTTATTGGATATTTTTAAAAACAGTCCATACATTTGTGATTATTTTAAAATAAATTACGAAGATATTTCCGATGTCTTAATGACCTCCGCTACTGAATTAGAGTTTTGGGTAAAGACACCAAATGACAAGGCGGATATAGAAGCTTTATCAGCTTCTCAAGTGCTTCAAGAACAATATTGGAAAAGAACAAGAGGCGTTGTTAGGACTGCATTAGAACAATCTCTTATGCTAATGGAAAAGTATGGTCTTAACCCTGAAATGGGTCATAAGGAAGTTGGTGGAATACTAGCCCAACTAGATGATTCCGGAAATTTGAATCATATTATGGAGCAGTTAGAAATTGATTGGAAATATGATAATTCGCTCCAAGCTGCTGATAATGATCTTTTAGTTAGAATTCTAGTAAATGAGGTTTTTAGGAAAAATGGCTTGGAGGTTACTTTTCAAGCGAAGCCTATTGAAGGAGTTGCAGGCAATGGCAAACATACTCATATTGGTGCAGCTTTAAAACTAAAAAGCGGAGCAATCGTAAATTTATTTTCTGCTATAGACTCAAAAAAAGATTTTATTAGTCCAATCGGCTATGGCGCGTTAATGGGGTTGCTTAAAAACTACGAAGTTGTAAATCCATTTATCTCTTCTACTATAGATTCCTTGAATAGATTAAAGCCTGGATTTGAAGCGCCAATCTGCATTGTTTCTTCTCTAGGGCATGACATTGAAACTCCATCTCGTAACAGAACAATTTTGGTAGGACTAATAAGAGATATGAAAAATATGCTTGCTACAAGGTTTGAAGTAAGATCTCCGAATCCACTTACGAATTCTTATTTATCAATAGCAGTCATATATCAAACAATGTTGGACGGAATCAAAGCCGTAGTTAACGCTGAGAAGAGTTTAAGTGAATTAGAAAAAGAAATTTCTAAAGCTCCCAACGAAGCTGGATTTTATCTTCAATCTGGAAGGGCATATAGAAGTGAAGAAGATGTATTTGAGCATTATACCCTAGAAGAAAGAAATAACTTTTTTGGAATACATCCATCCACAGTATATGAAAATATTAAAAACATAAATAATTATCCGGATAAGGTTAAAACTCTTATGGATGCGGATGTAATGGATTATCAGATAATAGAAAGTTTCTCGGTAGCCGCAATATCTAGATGGACAACTGAGATTCTAAATAGAATGCTCCCACAATATATAGATTTTGTCAGAAACTGCAAGCCATTACATCAAACACAAAATCCACAGGATCTTGATATTTCGTATTGGACACGAATAAATGAGCTTAGAAATAATATCATGAAGGATACTTTCAATTATAAGTCCTTATGTACAAAGATTAGAGAGGCCGCAGCAAATAAAGATTATGAGTTGTTATCAATTCTTCAGATAGATATAAAAATAAAGATAGATGAATTGAATAAATTATATAGTCTTTATAAACGAAATCTTATAGATTTATAGAAAAAATAATATATAAATTGAAAACGCAAAATAAAAAACACAAACTAAGTAGTTTGTGTTTTTTATTTTAAAATTTTCTAAATACGCCAGTAACTATACCTAAAATTTTAAGATCCTGAGTTATTATAGGGGCATAATTTTCATTTTGAGGCTGCAATCTATAATATCCATTATTCTCCCTATAAAAAGTTTTTACAGTGGCCTCTTCTTCATCTAATAAAGCTACTACAATATCACCACTTTGAGCTGTGCTTTGCTGCCTAACAATTACATAATCACCATCCAATATACCTGCATTAATCATACTATCACCTTTTACTACGAGCATAAAAGATGTTTCTCTTCCAATGAATTCAACAGGAATAGCAAAAGTGTCCTCAATATTTTGTTGGGCCAATATAGGCAAGCCTGCTGTAACTCTCCCTAAAATAGGAATTTCAATTACTTCTTTCTTGTATATATTCATTTCATCATCTAATATTTCAATAGCTCTAGGCTTTGTGGGATCACGTCTAATAAAGCCTTTTTTCTCTAATCGTTCAAGATGTCCGTGAACTGTAGAAGTAGATTTAAGGTTGACAGCATCACAAATTTCCCGAACAGAAGGGGGATATCCTTTTTTTTGCAATTCTTTTTTTATAAACTCAATTATTTGTATTTGCTTCACGCTAAGTTCATCATTATACATAATTTACACTCCACATACCTATGTTTTTATTTTGCTACTGATATTATAACATACTGCAGACATAATTCAAACATGTGTTCGTATTTTTTTAAATAATATATTGACATAGAACATACATTCGTATATCCTATATATAGAACGTATGTTCTATATATAGGAGGAATGATAAATTATGAAATTACATAGTTACAGAGTTGTTAATAGAAAAAGATTCCTTATCTCTTCATTTTTAATTTTATTAATTACTTTGACAATAATGATATCAGGCTTATGTGTAAATGCCAATTCAAAAGAGCAATATAATTTTGCAAATGTTTATGTCCAAAACGGAGATTCTCTTTGGTCACTATCTAAAAAAGTTAATAACACAGATTTAGAAATAAGAGATTATATAGATAATGTTATTAGTATTAATAACTTAAAGGGTGGCTTCATAACTCCAGGACAACTATTGCATTTCCCCATAAGTAAATAAATATTATTCTTCTTAGTAGTTACTATTTGTGATAAAATATATGAAGGAATTATTTTTATGGAGGAATATTATTATGTGTAAACAATGTGTAATAGAGGATAGAGTATGTTCCGAATGTGGAGAGTGTGATATTTGCGATTTAGATAGTAATAAGCTGTGTGATAATTGCTGTAAATGCATAGATAGCGAATCTGATTATAAAACAATTGATATTGATGAAGTAATAGAAGATGATGAAATTTCAATTTCTCAAGAAAATGAAATTTCACAATGGAAATACGGTGAAGAATATGAAATTGATTATTCAAATAATAATTAACAATAATATATAGTCT
>JAUQXG010000477.1 GCA_030834765.1 Lutispora sp. | reverse complement strand
CAGGCAAAGAATAAATAGCATCTTCTGAGACTTTATTATAAACTCCGTTGACCCCTTGGCATACACTACAAGATTCCTTATTGGGATTTATTATTTCGTGAATTCTTATAGGATTCTCCTTCACATTTATGTGTCCATGCTTCAAGTTGTACAAAATACGATGAAATATCTAGCATGGACCCGTCACCTCCTTTATATTTTCAGCAATTTCTTTCAGACTTGCACCACCCTTAGATTCAATATAATAATTTTATGATATTGATTATCATTATCTATTAATTATTATTTTACTCCTTGTTTTCATAACAGTCAATCAAAGTACAATATCTAAAAAAAAGCTACTCATACAAAACTTAAACCTCGATGTATGGCATGAATACCAAACATCGAGGTTTTAATTTCTATGAATAGCTGTCTAAGTGGCACTTATTAAGCACTAATTATAATAAGTAATATCTGTGTCAAACAGTGACAATATCGTTTCTATGCCCTGGAGAGAGTTCCTATCCTTGAGATATAATCTGAACCTACCCGACAATTTCTTATTATATTTAATTTTCCTTTTACTTCTTAGATATTCAGGTGATAGATTAATTTGTTTGAGTTTCATACTGTCACTCTCCTCTCAAAATCACGATTTAAAATACTTTAAGGTAAAAACATTGGTATTGTATACTAATTATGCTACATGATTCGTGTCTTCATGTCAACAAAAGTAATAAAAATGTAATAGATAAAGCAAGCCTCACTCTGCTGCTTATAATATATAATATATTTGGCACAGTCATTTGGTGAAAGGTTTTTATTTGTATACATCCACCAATTTTTGAAACATCATCTTATTATTTTGCAGCTTCGTTTTATCTCCTACTACGCAGTAATAATCCCTTTGCATTATTTTATCTATCATCCCTGCATATAGCCTTATATCTTCTGCTGTTGTTTTTAAAATTTCATCCCGCTCTTTTTGTATATTCTCCTGGGTTATTCCGCTTATATAATATCTATCGCTGGTTTTTCCTTTATCCCAAGGACTTTTCGGCGCATCCATGCTGCCGATTGTGCCAATAATAAAGTTCGTCATTTCTCTTTCATCAGCCTTGAATTTCTTTAGATACTCAACCGTCTTATCAAATACATTCAAGGTCTCCTTTAAATTTGGATCATCAAAGCTCATAAAAGCCATATTTCCATTTGCTGATATTTCTGAAAAAGCTCCATATGCGCCGCCTTTTACCCTTATTTCCTGCCAGAAGTAATCGCTGTCCAGTATATTTAAAAGAACCTTCATGCTGCCGTTATAATCATAGCCTAGTCTTTTAAAGTTATAGCCTTTGACAACATACTGTACTTTGCTTGGAATCATCAGCCCTTCATTTTTCTCATCATATGCAAAGGCATAGTTTGATTTTTGCTCTTTTGAATTTTTTAATTGGGTTGAAAAAAGCTTAAAACTATCCTTAAATGTTTTATATATATTCTCATCTGCTGTGATGCTGACTACCAGATTATCTTTACTTAAAACAATATCAGCTACTTCCTTTAAGCTTAACTCTATTTCCTTGCTTTTCTTTGTGTAGTCCTTATCTAAATCACAAAGAAAATAATAATATGGAAGCATACCATATTCATTGTACTTCTCTACAGGCGAAAAATAAGAAAAGGTTCGTTTGGCTGCAATCATCAGGCTTTCTTCTGATATTTTGCCTTGCATCTCTGATTTTGCTTCTTTTATCAATCCATGAATTCGCCTTGAATCGCTAAATTTGCTATTGGCTACGATTTCTCCAATGAGCTTTAGTGTTTGAGGCAGCTTCTCTTCTAAGGAATAGGCCGCCACATTAAGCTTTGGATAGTATATACCATCGTTTCCATATTTGGAAAAGGTTCTCATATCAATATCCATGCTGCCTGTATGCATGTTGATTTCATTAGAAAGATTGATATATCCATAATTCTTCGTGCTTACCTGCCCCAGCATTTCACAGAGTAAATGAAGGTACAGTATTTTATCTTGAGGAACCTTTGAAGCATCAAAATACATATCTAAATATGCCAATCCATTGGTATACATCGGATGGCTTAATATTTTTATTCCATTCTCTTCTTTTTCTTCAAGAGGTATTTCTTCCATTTCTCTTTTTAGCTCAGCCCTAGAGAGGGAAGGAACCTTTCGCAGAGCTGCTTTTGTATCGGACTTACTCTGCCATTTTTTCAATTCTTTTGTTGATTTTATAATAGCTTCAATCTGCTCTTCCTTCATTTGAGCTTTGGCTTTTGCCAAATTATCTTTTATTGCTTTATGCTGTCTTTCTTCCATACCTGGATTTGGATTTAATACGACCATTGCCGAATGGGTATTATTGATAAAATAGTCTTCTATATATTGATCAAAATAATGAGCATTCATATTCTTTCGCATGGATGCAATGGTTGATTGAAGCTCTAAAAAGGAGGTAGGATCTCCATCATATAGCCAGCTTTTCATGCAGTCATCATTATAGGTAAGCCCTTTGTCTGCTGCTGAATTGCTTGCATGAAGGTTCACTTCATAGCTATTTAAATTTGAATCTATCAGCTTTTTATCAAAGCCTTCTTTTACTATTTTCTTTAAAGTTGTTTGTATCACTTCCTGAAACTCTTCTGCATGCTTTTCCTCTGAGTTTTCTACTACTATAGTAAACATAGGCTGCTGCATATAAGTATCAAAATCCCCATAGGCATTATCTCCAAAATCTGCTTCTATTAAAGCCTTCTTTAATGGAGACCCTGGATTTCCTAAAAGCAAGTGATTTAAAATGTCAATGACAATCATATTTTCTTTATTGAGTATATTGTCTACTACAAAGCTAAGAGCTAGATAAGTCCCTTTATTTGTGTCATCCTTGCTGAGAACAGGGTACTCCTTGGTCACAGTCAGTCTTTTTTCAAAGGGCATTTGTATGGGTACTTTGGTGTATATATTTATTTTCTTAAACTTCTTTAAATAAGAATCATTGATATATTTTAAATTGTCCATGATATCTATATCGCCATATAAATATATATAGCTGTTGGAAGGGTGATAGTACTCACTATGAAGCTTCAAAAACTTTTCTCTGCTTAAAGTAGGTATTTTTTCAGGATTGCCTCCAGAGTCATACTTATAAGGAGTATCAGGATAAAGTGTTTTTCTTATGGTATTAAAAAGTATTTCCTCTGGAGAAGAGTAGGAGCCTTTCATTTCATTATATACAATTCCTTTTATTGAAAGCTCATCTTCTTTTGAATCAAGCTCATAATGCCAGCCTTCCTGCATAAAAATCTTTTCGTTTTTATATACATTGGGATAAAAGACAGCATCAAGATATACATCCATAAGATTTCTAAAATCCTTATGATTTCTGCTTGATACAGGATACATGGTCATGTCTGGATAAGTCAGCGCATTCAAAAAAGTGCTCAAGGATTGCTTGCTCATTTGTAAAAAAGGATCCTTCACAGGATATTTCTTAGAGCCGCAGAGCACTGAATGTTCCATGATATGCTGAACCCCTGTGTCATCCTCAGGCGGAGTTCTGAAAGCAATGGAAAAAACCTTGTTGTCATCTTTATTTTTTAGATATAAAAGTCTAGCACCGCTTTGTTTATGTATAAAAACATATGCGGTGGACTGTATTTCTTCTATCGCTTTTGTATCAGCCAGCGTAAAACCATGATATGTTTTGCCTAAGATAAGCTCATCATTGTTACTCACTGCTTCAACGGGTAATGAAACCATACCAATCAATAATGCCAATATTAAAATTATCCTTTCTAAATACATTTTCCTATTTACAGTCATATATTATCCTCTTTTCTATAAAACTTAATATAGTCTTATTTTATGAGGATATTGGTTTTATTATATATCAAATTTTATATATTTGAAACATATTACTGAAATAACAATAAAGAGTGCCAGATAAATCTGACACTCTTCATCCATATATTTTATTTAACTACTATTTTTACACCAAGCATTTCAAAGATGTCTGAAGCTACATAAAATGTATTTGATTTTAAGAAGCCCACTTTCTTGCCTAAATCTATGGATTCCCCATTAAATTTCACTTTTGTTTCATTTGGCTTTAGGATAACTGTATTTCCGTTATATGTGATTGTAGCGGCTCCTTGTGAATATACATAGTTGCATTTTAACAATTCAGCCGTTTTTCTTCCTTGAACATATTGTTGGCCGTTTTGTGTCAACACAACGCTTTTGCTCACTTCTAAGTTCTTTAAGCTGGGACCCATGTTGTTTAAGCTGGGAGCCATCATATCTTTTATCATATCAACGTAGTCGATAGAGTTTTCCTTTGTAACTTCAGGAAACTCAATGGATGTTACTTTATTTATATTGTATATATCTGAGTTATAATCAATACCTATCTGA
>JAUQXG010000476.1 GCA_030834765.1 Lutispora sp. | reverse complement strand
TTCTGCTATTCTTTTCTTACCAAGAGACCTCAAATAACCATTTGTATCTGATATATCTCTTATTGTAAAGGCTTTTAGCTCAAGACCCATATCAGCAAGATCCATTGCTGCAACTTCTTGGACTTGAGATGCAAATTTTTCTCTGTCTTTATATATTTCTTCTACTGATAATTTTGAAATGATTTCTCTAAGCTTTCCTTCGAGGACATCCTTGGCAGTATCTTTTATAACCAGTATTGTTTCTTTTTCTTTGCCTGTATTAAACTGCTCTACCGCAGCTAATATACTTTCCATATCAGATTTTACCTTTATTACAGCTACTCCATCAGCTGTAATATCAACACCTTGTTCAGTCAGTGCACCATCTGTTTTTACTTCAAGTTTAATATTTTCTAAAGATATAATGTCCGTCTTTTCAAGCAATGGTACAACAAAGCCTCCACCACCTGAAATAATCCTTTTTCGTAAGCCTGTTACTACTATAGCCTTATCCTGTGAAACTCTTTTCCACATTAAAAGCACACTAAAAATAAGTAAAATTAAGACCACTACAATTGTGATCGCGATATAAAGTGTATCCATTCAATTGCCCCCTTTATTTATAATTATATTGCCAACAGACTCACTATTCTTAGCTTTGCCTGTAATAGCTCTTTATTCATCCTTAAATCCATAGTCAATTTTTTCATAATAGAATTTTTTCACATAAAAAGCTTTTTTCTTTATCTCTATAATTATTACATCAGCGCCTTTTTCTATATCCTTGCCATCATAGGATTTTGCTGGTGAATTATATGAGTTACTACCTACTACGTAATTCACCTTTCCAAAACTATTGCCGCTTATACCTAAAGTCAACTTTCCAAGACTTCCTCTTATCTCCTTTTGCGAAATCGCACTTGTGTTTTGAGCCTTATTCAAAGGAGTCAAAATAAACCTGTTAATCAAAAAAGATATCATCAATGCAGCTGCTACCGCTAATAAAGTTGCCGAAATATTTCCTAACCCGTTTTGAATGCATATCATACCAATTCCACCGAAAGTAGTGATAAATGCAAGAATAATAGTAGGCCTTAGTGCTGTAATCGATGCATCAGAATGCATACCAGTGTTTGTATCAATACTAGTATCAAAGCTCATATCTATGTCTGTACTTCCTATATCAGAATGTCCTATGTTTAGTACATGACCTAATACAAAAGAAACAACTGTAAAAATAGCACCTATTTCTAAACATACCTCAAACAATTTAAGCAAATAATCACCCCTCCTAAAAGTATAAGACTGCACTTTCTGTAACATTGTTCCAAGAAAAATAAAAAAACTTAAGGCAATAAATATACAGCCTTAAGTAAATTATAACACATTTCTTGTATTATTTTTAATCCATGTTTTATAAAGGAATATTCTATCCCAAATTCTCTGCCGCAAGAGTAGAGGTATTAATTGGATAATCCTGAGTATCCCTAGGACACTCAGGATTATTTGTACATCACTCTGGCACATTCGCTATAAATCCTAAATATTAAATTTATCTTATGTATTTATCATGTCTTTGAAATAACCCCTGCTTTTAAAACCCCTGATATGGCTTTTAATTCATCTGTCAATGTTTCCAAATCTACTTCCATGGCCTTAATGTCTATGGAAATTGTAACACTTGCCATACCCTGAAGAGGGATGTTCTGATTTATTGTTAGTATATTCCCCTTCAGCTTTGCAATTTCATTTAAAACCTGAGATAATACGCCAGGAGTATGGTCTAATATAAAATATATAGTAGCTATTGTGCTTTCATTCAATTGAAAGAATGGCTGTATATAATCTTTGTATTTATAATATGCACTTCTGCTCATACCTACTTTATTTACTGTATCGTTTATTGTAAGCTTGCTGTCTCTTTCTAGCATTGCATTCACTTCTACTGTTTTTTTCAATACATCAGGAAGCACCTTTTTATGGACGATATAATAGTTACCATCTTTTTTCATATATTAATCCTTTCTTCAAAACAAAGTATTCTTAATGGGATTTTAACAAAGATACTATTACTTTTCAAGGTTTATAATTAAACAAACATGAAAACCTCTGCTATTTAATATAAATTAGTAATAGATTTTGAAAGTAGGGGTTTTATGGATAAACATATGTATTCTCAAACACCATATCAATCAGATAATCCAACAAATGAACAAAGACACGAAATGCTAAAGTACATATTAAAAGAGCAAGGAAGATTAGAGGATTTTGATAATATCATAAGATTGGTAAGTCCTCCTGAAGATATCAACAACATTTGTCCTTCAAATTGTGGAAGCAATACAAATGTTGCAATAATCGGAGCTGGAGCCAGTGGACTTGCAGCGGCATATCAGCTTGAAAAAATCGGATGCAATGTCACTGTATTTGAAGGAACAGATCGGGTAGGGGGCAGGATATTAACTCATTAC
>JAUQXG010000475.1 GCA_030834765.1 Lutispora sp. | reverse complement strand
AATTCTTCCTTTATTCACTAATTCATTTAAAAACTCTGGTGCAACCTCTTCGTGCAGTTCTTCTGGAATGTATCGCAGGGCATTTTTTAATGAGACCTCCGTTTGTGCCTTAGTTAGCCTAAATCCCCTATCAGGTGCTCTCCTAATGCCATTGATAAATTCAGGCATTGCAGGAAGAACATTCTCCAATTTAATATTCATAGCAAGTGAAACATCCGTATTTTTAATCATTTTTACACCCCTCAATAAAAAGTTATTTGTCTTTTTATAGTAAAAATTATAATTTATATAAGACATCCTTTATTATTATATATCAAATTTAAAATAATTTGAATATTAATAATTTCTTTCTATTCATATTATTAAAGTGTACAAAACGTCCTACCTACACTATAATAATTTTAGATAATATTATGGGAGGCAAAAGTCTGAAAGAAATTACTGAAGATATAAAGGAGGTGACGGGTCCATGCTAGGTATTTCATCGTATGTTGTGCAACTTGAAGCATGGACATATAAATGAATCATGATTATATTATTCAAATTTTAAAAAGTATATGCGAAACACCGAGCCCTTCAGGCTATACAAAAAAAGTATTTGAGATTATTGAGGCTGAATTTAAAAGCTTTGACATGGAAGTCCAATATACAAAAAAAGGTGGTTTAATCACCTATATAGATGGAAAAGACAGCTCAATAAAAAAGGCTATTGCTGCACATGCTGACACATTAGGCGCAATGGTAAAAGAAATAAAAAATAATGGTAGAATAGTTGTAGCTCCTATAGGTGGTTATATGCCTCACTCAATTGAATGTGAAAATTGTTATGTGCACACAGTAAACAACAAGACCTTTTCTGGCACAATCTATACGATAAAACCTTCAGTTCATGTTCATTCAGACTCTAAAACCTTGGAAAGAAGCTTTGATAATATGGAACTATTATTAGATTCAAAAGTTTCTAATAAACAAGATGTAAATGCTTTGGGAATCGAAATAGGCGATTTTATATCTTTCGACTCTAGGTTTAGATATACGGATACTGGTTACATAAAATCTAGGCACTTAGACGACAAAGCAAGCATAGCTATTATCCTTGGTGTTTGTAAATATATTTATGAAAATAAAATAGTTCCAGATCACACCATTCAAATATACCTTACAGGTCACGAGGAAATTGGCCACGGTGCAAGCTCAGGATTAAATTGTGAGATCGATGAACTTTTGTGCATTGATATGGGAGCTCCAGGCACAGGTCAAAACACTGATGAATACACAGTTTCTATATGTGCAAAAGACAGCGGAGGTCCATATGATTATGAGTTTAAAAACAAATTAGTAAAGATATGTAAAGATAATAACATTGAATATAAGGTAGATATTTATCCAAATTATGGTTCTGACGGTGGTGTAGCCCTAAAAGCTGGAATGGATATTAAGGTAGGATTAATTGGAGCTGGTATATATGCTTCTCATTCTTATGAAAGAACTCATATAGATTCCATTTTAAATACAGCCAAGCTTTTATTAGAATATATTAAAGAATAGGAGAGAGCGTAGAAAAGCTCTCTCCTATTCTTTAATATTATATTACATATGAAGTTAATTCCTCACAATAGTTACATCTATAAAGTATCTTCTTATTTGAATTTGAAAGCCTAAATTTCGGTACAGCATATTCATCAAAATTTGTTACACATCTAGGATTTTTACATCTGAATAGTCCTGTTACTTCATTAGGAATCTTTACTTTCTGCTTACTCTCTATGATAGCATTTTCAATTATATTAACAGTAATTTCAGGATCTATAAGCCCTAGCATAGTCAAATCAATATCAATTTTGTTTTCAATCTTAATGATATCTTTCTTTACTTTATTGGCGCTATGAACATTCATTAAAAGTACAACAGGATAATCTACATTACCTAACTTCAGTTTTTCAAATATCTTTATTCCATTTCCTGGTGTAATATGATCTATTACAATTCCGCAGTTGATGCTATCTACCTTCAACATCTACATCCACCCCCAACAATAATGCCATCAAAGCCATTCTAGCATATATTCCATACTCTGCTTGTTTAAAATAAACAGCTCTCGGATCTCCATCTACATCATATCCAATTTCATTTACTCTTGGAAGAGGATGCATAATCATCATATCTGGTTTTGCATCTTTTAGCTTATTTCTATTTAGTATATAGCTATCTTTAAGCCTCGTATAATCCGCTTCATTAAAAAATCTTTCTTTTTGTATTCTAGTCATGTATAAGATATCTATTTCTGCCATATGTTTTTCTAGATCCTCAGTCTCAACTATTTCAATATCATATTTTCTTTTTAGATTTACCTTTAGGCTTTCTGGTAATTTAAGTTCTATTGGGGATATAAGTATAAACTTAGATTTTGCATATCTAGATAAAGTGCTAATCAGTGAATGTACTGTTCTTCCAAATTTAAGATCCCCACAGAATGCTACAGTATGTCCTTCAATTTTTCCTTTTAGCTGATTTATTGTTAACAAATCAGTTAGTGTTTGTGTAGGATGCTGATGTCCGCCATCTCCACCATTGATTACAGGAGCTGTAGAAAACTCTGAAGCTAGTTTTGGCGCACCTTCCTTTGGGTGTCTCATAACAAGCACGTCTGCATAAGAACCTAAAACTCTTATGGTGTCTGCGATACTTTCTCCCTTTGATACAGAGCTAGTAGCAGCATCTGAAAAGCCTAATATGCTCCCTCCCATTCTAAGCATCGCTGATTCAAAACTTAATCTTGTTCTAGTGCTAGGTTCATAAAAACATGTTCCAAGAATTCTTCCTTGGCAAATTTTAGAATAAGCATTTCTGTCTTTAATCATTTTATCCGCTAGCTTAAAAACTTCATCAAGCTCTTCTAATGTAAAATCATTGGGATCAATTAAATGTCGTCCTTTTAAATTCATTAATACTCCTCCTTTTAGCCTCTCCGGACTATTTTAAAGGTAAAAAAGCCTTCCCGTAAGACGAGAAGGCAGTAAAATCAAAACTATTCGTTTTGTCCCTTCTTAGTCTCACAGGACCATGTTAAAGGTTTATTTTTTTAAAGATATCATATAATTAAAAAGCTGTCAATATTATTTAATAATATATTTAAAACTTGAGGTGATATGTATTGAAAAACATGACCTTTATACAAGGTGCTTTTATACTTACTATAACAAATCTTTTGACAGGAGTATTAGCTTTTGTATATAGAGTATACTTGAGCAGATCCATTGGTTCAGAAGGCATTGGTTTATATCAGTTAATTATTCCATTATATTACTTAATGATAACCTTAGTCTCTGGAGGCATTACTACTGCTATCTCCAAGCTCGCTTCTGAAGAGCATACAAAAGGAAGATACAAAAATATATTTAAAATTATACGTACATCTGGAATAGTTGTTACTTTGTGGAGTATCGTAATTTCTTTGGCAGTCGGTATGAATGCTGAATATCTTTCTCTGCATATTTTAAAGGACTCTAGAACAGTTTTTTCTATTATTATTTTAGCTCCAGCCATCATATTTATTTCAGCCTCAGCAGTACTTAAAGGCTACTTTTATGGTTTACAAAACGTACAGCCTCCTGCAATCATTGATGTGATTGAAAAAGTTATTCGCCTTTCCGTCTTAATTGCTGTTACAACTTACCTTATGCCTTACGGAATTGAATACATATGTGCTGGTGCTATGATAGCAATGACACTAGGCGAATTAATGAGCTTAATATTATTGGCTTTTGCTTACAAAAAGAATAAACTCCCAGTAAACACTAGTGATAGAGCAGATATTTCATCTGGTGTAATTTTTTCGGTAATAAAGCTAGCCCTCCCTTTATCTATCAGCGGAGCATTAAATACTATTATGGATATGATTGTAGCAATTATGATTCCAACACAATTAGTTCAAGCTGGCCTTACCCATGAAAGAGCCCTATCTTTATATGGTGAGCTAACAGGTATGGTTATTCCACTTGTCTTTTTTCCTTTTATTATTGTAGCTTCTCTAGGAGTGACTTTAGTGCCTTCCATAGCCGCATCTTATACAAGAAAAAATTGGGTAGCATTAAATAAGAAATGTAACGATGCTCATAAAATAACAACAGTTCTAGCAATTTTTATGACAGTTATTTTCATGGTGTTCCCTCTTGAAATATGTGACTATTTCTTTAAATGTCCTCAAGCTGCCCCTCTTTTATTCTGGATTAGCTTAGGCTGTTTATTTGAATATTGGCAATTTATATTATTTTCTATAATGAACTCAGTAAATTTACAAAATTATGTTTTCCAGAATTCACTTTTAAATATTGCCATAACAATTGCTTGCATTTATATTTTAACGCCAATCCCTGGAATAGGTATATATGGTTATATAATAGGTTTCAATGTAAGTTCACTTATTGTAGTCACATTTAATATTTGGATATTAGGAAAAAAATCACCTATCAAAATAAAATATTTTGAAAACGTTATAAATCCATTAATATCAATATGTGGAACTGTATTAGCCTTATTTTATTTAAACACACTAAATATTAGCTTCATTTATAAAGCTGCTGCTAGTATGCTTATATATTTGATGCTTTTAGTGCTTACAAGAACCTTCACAATATCACAGATAAAAAATACCTTCAAATTCAACTAGCTTTATAAAACATATAAAAAGGCCAGCCATTATTAATAATGAAATGATATAAATATAGTAGACACAAAAGACCATGTCTGCTATATTTATATCATTTTAATAATGGCTGGTTAATTATTCAGCACTAAAGAAATATTTATTTATATCTTCAATTACCCTTTTAAGACTTTCTTTATCTGCAGTAAAATATTTTATATTTCTAATTTTTTCTTCTTTTATAAAGCCAGCTTGTTTTAATATTTCCAGATGATGAGATACTGTAGGAGTGGAAATGCCTATTATATCCGATAATTCCTTACCATAACTCCTATTGTTTACAAGTATTCTTAGAATTTCCATTCTGGATTTATCATCTATTACTTTCAGAATGCTAGACAGTTCATCTAATAGAGCTTCTTTTTTATCTCTAGTCACTCGACAATCAAAAACAATAAAGAGCTTATCACCTG
>JAUQXG010000474.1 GCA_030834765.1 Lutispora sp. | reverse complement strand
AATAATCAAAGGTTGTATAAGATAGTCCATATCCAAAAGGGTATCTAACCTTTTCCTTTGCGGCTGTTTCAAAATATCTATAACCTACATATATATCTTCTTTGTAGTAATTTCTTATAGCGTCCCCAAAGTTTTCTATTGACGGATAATCCTTTAAATCATAGGCAATGGTATCAACCAATTTTCCTGACGGATTAATTTTGCCTGTAAGAACATCACAGACACCATTTCCTCCCTCGCTGCCTCCCTGCCAAGTGTAAAGCACAGCCTGAGGATTATATTTAAGAGTCCATTCCATATCTATTATATTACCTACATTTAATACAACCGCTACACGTTTAAAAGTACTGCACACCTTCTCAAGCATATTTTCCTCTTCATCTGTAAGAAGATAACTTCCTTTTTCAGCGCTATTATCTTTATCCTCGCCAGCTGTTCTACCTATAACAACTACTGCAATATCAGAACTCTTAGCAGCTTCTTCTACCACTGATTGTGTAAGAGGCATTTCAACTTGGGACCAAGGCTCCTGTGCCCAGCCCTTTCCCCTGTCAAATGGGTTTTCTCTAATCCATTCTTTATATATATTAACAAGCTCTTCATTTACAGAGATACTTTTGCAATCTCGCAGCGCTTCCAAAATAGAAACCACATAAGGAGCATTCACCATTCCTCCAGAGCCGGTTCCGCTATTATAATAGTTAAATTGTATCCTGCCAAAAACAGATACAACTTCGCCTTTATTTATAGGAAGGGCATTATTATCATTTTTAAGCAGTACACATCCCTCTGCTGCAGCCTGTCTGGCCAATTCAGAGTATCTTTTCCAATCAAACTGATAGTTCATATTTCCTCCTCACTGAGTAGTTTAAAATCACTCGCTCACGCTCGCAAACTACCCATGAAAACATCTTATAAATTGTCCTTCACTAACCTCTCTTGCTTCAGGGAATTCCTCAGCGCATCTCTTTTCAGCAACAGGACATCGACTTCTAAACGGACATCCCTTACTTTCCGGGGTCCATACCGTAACTTCTGATTCTTCATCTCTTAATACAGGCAGCTCCACTGTTCCTTCTCTTTCAGGGTCTGGAGCAGCTGCAATTAATAGCTTTGTATAGGGATGCTGAGGATTAAGAATTACTTTATTTACCTCTCCCCACTCTACCATGTGTCCTGCATACAAAACAATAATTCTGTCGGCGAAGTATCTGGCAGTAGCTATATCATGGGTAATATATATAAAAGATTTACCTTTTTCACTTTTTAACTTATTCATTAGGTTTAGAATACCAAGACGAATTGATACATCGAGCATAGAGGTTGGCTCATCTGCAAATATTACTTCAGCACCTACGGCGAGTATTCTTGCGAGGTATGCCCTCTGTCTTTGACCACCGGAAAGCTGGTATGGATGCTTGTTTCCTTGCTCCTCAGGTGGTACAAGGCCAACCATATTTAAATATTCATCCATCTTTTCCTTCATTGTCTTTTTATCGCTTGGATGATAAAGCTTAAGAGGTCTCTCCAGGTGGTAGTATAGATTATGGAGAGGATTAAGTGACGAGAACGGATCCTGGAAAATCATCTGTGATTTTTGGCGATACTTCTTTAATCCTTCACCCTTAAGAGTATGAATATTATCATTTTCAAAGCTCATAGTTCCGCTTGTTGGATTGTAAAATCTCATGGCAACTCTACAAATAGTAGACTTGCCGCAGCCAGATTCTCCAACAATGGCCAGAGCCTCACCTTTATACAAATCAAAGGATATATCATTTAAAGCACGTAAGGTCTTTTTAGCTGAAAAAAAACCTTTTCCACCTACTTTAAAATCCATAACAACATTTTTAACACTGAATATTGGTTGCTTTTCTTCTTTCATATCACACCTCATACTTTGCTTATAATGGATTGTGGCAATAGAAGTATGCCTCTTTATCATAAGTAATTCCCGGTTCCTTTACAAAGCAGTCCTTTCCTGCTCTAAAGCAGCGCTCTTGGAATCGGCAACCCTTAGGAATACAATTTAAGTTTAAAGGCGAGCCCGGTATTCCTTCCATATACTTAACCTCTCCCTTTAATGAAGGGAAGGAGTTTTTCAGACCATAGGTATATGGGTGGCTTGGATTACGCAAAATTTTGCTTGCAGGTGCCTGTTCCACA
>JAUQXG010000055.1 GCA_030834765.1 Lutispora sp. | reverse complement strand
TGGAATGTTTTACCATCCGAAGCAGCCTTTTATCAAGCTTTCTCATTACCACTCAATCCTTTCGGGAGGCATTGGGTTTTCATTATCTATTATCTGAATAATTCTTCCGCTGCTCATTTTAATCACTCTGTCTGCCATATCCCCTATAGACATATTGTGAGTTATGATAACCACGGTTTTATGAAAGTTTCTATTTATTTTGTGAAGAAGTGAAAGAGTCATGATACCTGTTTTGGAATCTAATGCACCTGTTGGTTCATCACATAGGAGCAGAAGAGGGTTTTTTGCTACTGCTCTTGCTATAGCAATTCTTTGCTGTTCTCCACCACTCATTTGAGAAGGAAAATGCTCTTTCCTATTCCCTAGGCCTACTTCTTCCATAAGCATATCAATATCAAGGGGATTTTTGCATATTTCTGTAGCTAGCTCCACATTTTCCCGCGCTGTAAGATTTGCCATGAGATTATAAAATTGAAATACAAAACCTACCTTGTCTCTTCTATAGGCAGTCAGCTTTCGATCGTTGTACTGAGTGATCTCTTCATCTATTACTGTAACTCTACCTTCTGAAGGCAAATCCATTCCTCCGAGAATGTTTAAAAGAGTACTTTTCCCTGAACCACTGGGACCTAGAATTACAACGAATTCACCTTCATAAAGCTCAAAGCTGGCATCTTGCAGGGCATTTACTGTGACCTCGCCCATTTTGTAATCTTTGCTAAGGTTTTCAGCTTTTATCAGAATTTTTCTATCTGACATGACTCTCCTACCCCCTCTCTGTATAATTCAAAGGCACCTCAATACCACCAAGTAGTCCGTATTTGATAAAATCAAAAAAGTTGTTAATCAATTTATTCCTATAATCTTCTCTTAGATAATCAGAATTGATAAAAACCATAGGAAGATTCAGGAGAAGGTTTGATACGAAGTCTATATCTAAATGACGAATTTCTCCTTTTTTTATTCCATCATCAAGTATAAAATTCCATATAAAAAGGGATCTCTGCCTTTTGTATATAGTGAGCTTTTCAAATACATAGGGGCGTTCCATAACATCTTTTGTAAGTATAGAGGGCAATTCCTTAGAAATGCTCATAGTATAGCTGTAGAAAAATTCAATTCTTTCCAGCGTGTGATCTATTTCTTCCATCTTGTGTATGATGTTATCGAAAATTGGGTCAGAAAACGCTATAAGTACTTTTAAAAAGAGATCTTCCTTCGAACTACAATGCTTATATACGGTCATTTTACTTATACCAGCTTCGTTGGCAATCTGATCTATTGAAATCCCATTATAGCCGTATTTCCAGAAGAGCTCTTGAGCTTTTTCCATCAATCGCTTTTGCTTTATTTCGCTTTGCTTCATTTTCATTAACTACCTTCTTTCAAAATTATCAAATCTATTTTATTTTAAGAGACATGTATAATGTACTTTTATACTAGATTAGTATAAAAGTATTATATTGCTTTTGCTAAATAATATCAAATCAAGGACAGACTTGTTTTTATATGAATTTTGGGTTGCAGCATGGAAATTGGCTAAAAAAACGTATATTGCTGCTGAATACAGCTTAAAGCTCCGAGTTAGATCGTGTAAACTCTAAAATTAGAGATAAAGAGAGCTATAGAAATTTGATACTTTCATCTGTTATTGGCAAATATATGTTATATTAAATATGAGATATATCGAATTTTAAAGAGGTGTAGTAATTGACCAATCTCCTTATTAAAACTTTTATTAAAGATTATAAAAACACAAAGGATAGTAAAATAAGGCAAAGGTATGGATACCTAGGAAGTCTTGTTGGGATAGCCAGTAATGTGGTACTTTTCATCATAAAAATAATAATAGGACTTATGCTAAACAGCATCGCTGTTATAGCAGATGCTTTTAATAATTTATCTGATGTAGCATCCTCTGTGGTGACTTTAGTAGGCTTTCGCATGACCAATAAACCAGCAGATAAAGAGCATCCATTTGGGCATGGTAGGATAGAGTATATATCTGCCCTAATTGTATCTTTTATCATATTGATGGTAGGTGTAGAATTTATAAAAAGCTCCTTTGGTAGAATAAGAAACCCGGAGCCTGTAAGCTTTGATTTGATATCTATTGGTATTTTGACCTTATCCATAGCAGTAAAGCTTTGGCTGAGTAAGTTTAACAAAAAAATAGGCAGTGCCATAGGTTCAAAAGCCATGGAGGCATCTTCCTTTGATAGCTTAAGTGATGTAATCACTACATCTGTAGTGATCATTTCAATCATATTATCTAAATGGATTTCTCTTCCCATTGATGGATATATAGGAATATTGGTAGCTATTTTCATTTTATATGCAGGCTTTAATATAGCAAAGGATACATTGAATCCTATCTTAGGAGAAGCGCCTGACCCAGACCTAGTAGAGAGTATTCAGAATAAAGTGTTATCCTATGAAGGAATCATAGGAGCTCATGATTTGATTGTGCACAACTATGGTCCAGGAAGATGTATTGCATCTATACATGCAGAGGTGCCGGATCATGTAAATATAGTAGTTACCCACGATATCATAGACAGAGCAGAAAAGGAAATTTCACAAGAACTAGGTGTATATATGTTAATACATATGGACCCAGTCAATACGAAC
>JAUQXG010000054.1 GCA_030834765.1 Lutispora sp. | reverse complement strand
ACAGGCATCATAAAAGCCAATATTCCATCTAGGATTTCTTTCTCTGTATCTTCCCAAATAGATTCCAGAACAATATTGGATATGGGGGGAGCGGAAAAGTTACTTGGAAAGGGTGACATGCTTTTTTATCCTTCTGGTGAGCCTAAACCAATTAGAGTCCAAGGAGCTTTCATTTCAGAGAAAGAAGTAGAAAAACTCGTAGATTTTATTAAGAGTCAAACTCCCACTAAATACAACGAGGAAATTATAAAAGAATTGGATGATGAAGCTGCAATTTCCAATGAAGAAGTTGATACACTATTAAAAGAAGCTATAAGAATGGTTGTGGAAACGGAGCAAGCTTCAGTTTCAATGCTACAAAGAAGGCTCAGAATAGGTTATAATAGAGCAGCGAGGTTGATTGATGAAATGGAAGCACGTCGAATAATAGGAGAATATGAAGGAAGTAAGCCGAGAAAGGTACTGGTTAGTAAAGAAGATTTTGAAGATATGCTATAATTTTTACAAAATTCATCATAATATTCATTAATTTTATAGATATATGGACTAATTTAGAGTAAAATGTATATTTAGAGAGATATAGAGACCTAAATCTTGATAAAGGCTTAATTCGGCATAATCTATTGCCTGGGTAATAATTTATATTATTTTATTTCTAACTTAAATAAAGATTTGAAGGAGAGATTTTTTTGAAGAGGACGATAGCGTTGGTTTCTCTGGGATGTTCTAAGAATTTAGTGGATTCAGAAGTAATGCTAAATATTTTATCTAATAATGATTTTGAAGTTATAAATAATGAAATCAATGCAGAAGTTATTATTGTAAATACTTGCGGCTTTATTGAAAGTGCAAAAGAGGAATCGATTACATCAATCATAGAGATGGGGCAATATAAACAAAAGGGAAAATGTAAAGTTCTAATCGTGTCAGGATGTCTTGCAGAAAGATATAGGGAACAACTCCTTGATGAAATACCTGAAGTGGATGCAGTTGTAGGTACTGGTGATTATAAAGACATTCTGGAAATTCTTGAAGAAGCCTATAAAGGTGAAAAAGTAATAAGATATGGGAATCAAGAAGCGGTAAATATTGATGAGTTACCTAGAATAATATCTACAATGGGAACATATGCATATTTGAAGATCGCTGAAGGCTGTGATAACAAATGTACATATTGTATTATTCCGTCATTAAGGGGAAGATATAGAAGCAGAAAATTTGAAAGCATTATTGAAGAAGCAAAGCATCTAGCGAATAATGGAATTAAAGAAATCATTGTTATTGCTCAAGATACAACAAGATATGGAATAGATATTTACAATAAATATATGCTCCCTGAGCTATTAAAAACATTGGCAAAGATAGAAGGTATAGAATGGATCAGGGTCTTATATGCTTATCCAGACAACTTTACAGACGATCTTATTGAAGTAATGGCAAACGAAGAAAAGATTTGTAAGTATATAGATATACCAATTCAACATGCTAGTGATAGTATATTAAAAAGTATGGCTAGGAGAAGTAAAAAGAAAGATATCATCAGCTTAATAAAAAAATTAAGAGCAAAAATGCCTAATATCGTAATAAGAACTTCAATTATAGTTGGATTTCCAGGGGAAACACAGGGTGATTATGATGAGCTTGTTGAATTTGTAAAAGAAATCAAGTTTGATAGACTTGGTGCTTTTATGTATTCACGTGAAGAAGATACACCTGCATATAAAATGGAGAATCAAGTAACCGAGGAAGTTAAGCTATTTAGACAGGAAAACATAATGTCCATCCAGCAGAAAATATCATTAGAGAAAAACCTAGATACTGTTGGCAAGATTCTTCAGGTTCTCGTTGAAAGTAAAGAAGGAAATCAATACATTGGAAGAAGCTACAAGGATACACCGGAAATCGATGGATATATTTATATAAAATCAAAGAATCCTATGTTATTAGGTAATTTCTATGATGTTTTGATAACAGGTGCATCAGAATACGATTTACAGGGAGAGAACAAAGATGAACATAGCTAATAAGATAACAATACTTCGGATACTTTTAATACCTATTTTTATGTTTTTTATGATCATTAAGGTACCATATAATATGGAAATAGCATTATTCATCTTTTTATTTGCATCTTTAACGGATAAGCTTGATGGGTATTTGGCAAGGAAGTATAACTTAATAACTGATATGGGCAAATTCTTGGATCCTTTGGCGGATAAACTTCTTGTGACGGCTGCCTTTGTTCAATTAATTGAACTTGGCAGAGTAGAAGCATGGATTGTTTTTGTTATATTGACAAGAGAATTCGCAGTTACAGGATTAAGAAGTATTGCAGCATCACAAGACATTGTTATCGCTGCCAGCAATTTTGGAAAGATTAAGACGGTAATCCAAATGGTAACAATTATTGCATTGATAGGTAGGCCTTATGTGAGGATGATAATTGGGTTTCCTTTAGATACAATACTTGTATATCTTACTTTATTTATTACAATCATATCAGGACTTGATTATTTTTATAAAAACAGAGTTGTTTTTTCAAAAGACATGTAGTGATAAAATCTATTTATTTACTAGAGTAATTACTTGATAATTTACGAAATAAATTTTGCTGTACGAGAGTATGGCAAATATTTTTTGGAGGTATGAAAATGAAATGTGAAATTGTTGCTGTGGGTACAGAATTAATCCTAGGCGATATCGTTAATACGAATGCACAATATATTTCAAGAAAAATGGCGGAGTTAGGTTATGATGTCCATTATCATATTTCTGTTGGAGATAATATGGATAGAGTAGCCGCAGTTATCAAAAATAGTCTTCAACGTACAGATGTAATTATTACTTCTGGAGGACTTGGACCTACTGATGATGATTTAACAAAAGAGGCAGTATGCAAGGCTTTAGAATTATCAATGAAATTAGATCATTACACTTTAGATAAAATTAAAAGACATTTTAATGACTTAAATAAAGAGATGCCTGTCTGCAATGAGAAGCAAGCATTTATTCCTGAGCATGCGAATGTAATTGAAAATGATAATGGTACTGCTCCAGGTCTAATTATTGAGAAGAATGGTAAAACAATAATTTTACTTCCAGGACCTCCGAAGGAATTAATCCCTTTATTTGATAACAAAATATATCATTATCTAAGAAGTAAAAATGAGAATATAATTAAATCAAAAACATTAAAGATTATTGGAGTTGGAGAATCTTTAGTACAAGAAAAGCTAAAGTCTATATTTGATTCTCAAACAAACCCTACCATTGCCCCTTATGCTAAGGATGGTGAAGTGCACCTTAGAATTACAGCAAAGTCAGCTGATGAAAGAACTGCAAGTGAATTAATATCCGCTTTAGAATCGAAAGTAAAAGCTATAATTGGAGAAAATATTTTTGGTTATGATTCAGATACTTTAGAAAGTGTAGTTGTAAGGAAGCTGATGGAAGAAGGAAAAACCATATCTATAGCAGAATCTTGCACTGGGGGTCTTATATCCAGTAGAATTACCAATGTTCCTGGTGCATCTAAAGTATTTACAAATGGCATAGTTACTTATTCTAATGAATCAAAAATTAAATTTTTAGGGGTTGGCCAAGATACACTTCATAATTATGGAGCGGTAAGTTCAGAGACATCAAAAGAAATGGCTATAGGCATAAAAAATATTTCAAATACTGATATTGGTGTATCCATAACTGGAATAGCAGGGCCTGAAGGAGGGACAAAAGAAAAGCCAGTAGGACTTGTATATATATCTATAAGTTATGGCAATAATGTTAAAGCATTTAAAGAAAACTTTAGTGGTGATCGAGAAAGAATACGAAGGAACGCTAGTTCTAAGGCGTTAGACATTATTAGAAGAGAGTTTTTATAAATATAAAAGTTTTGGTAAATATTATAAAATTGATTTGACTTAACAGTATTAATATAATATAATTTATATAGAACAAATGTTCGACTAAGTGGATGAAGGGTAGGTGCAGCAGGGTGACCTGCGATTTTATGAATGATAAAAAGAAAGCAATAGAATCTGTAATGGGGCAGATTGAGAAACAATTTGGAAAAGGAGCAATAATGAAACTTGGTGATTCCGCAGTAACTCAAATGGAGTTTATTTCTACTGGATCACTAGACTTAGATATTGCATTAGGTATAGGCGGTTTACCAAGAGGAAGAATTATTGAAATTTTTGGTCCTGAATCATCTGGAAAAACTACTCTTGCTCTTCATGTAATTGCAGAAGCACAAAAAACAGGTGGAGAAGCAGCTTTTATAGATGCGGAGCACGCTTTAGACTCTTTATACGCACAAAAACTAGGTGTTGATATAGGTAACCTTATTGTTTCACAGCCAGATACAGGAGAGCAAGCTCTTGAGATAGCGGAAGCTTTGGTGCGAAGTGGAGCAATTGATATAGTCGTAGTTGATTCAGTTGCGGCATTGGTGCCTAAAGCAGAAATAGAAGGAGATATGGGAGACTCTCATATGGGTCTTCAAGCAAGGCTTATGTCACAAGCTTTAAGAAAACTTGCAGGTGCAATTAGTAAATCAAAAACTACTGTAATATTTATTAATCAACTTAGAGAAAAAATAGGTGTTATGTTTGGAAATCCAGAAACTACACCTGGAGGCAAGGCATTGAAATTTTATGCATCCGTTCGTCTCGATGTAAGAAAGATTGATAACATAAAGTCTGGTACGGATGTTATTGGAAATAGAACAAAAGTAAAAGTTGTAAAAAATAAAATTGCTCCTCCTTTTAAACAAGCAGAATTTGATATTATTTATGGCGAGGGTATATCAAAATTAGGTAATATTTTAGATGTAGCAGTAAACAATGATATCGTTCAAAAGAGCGGAGCTTGGTTCTCTTATGAAGATACAAGACTTGGGCAAGGGAGAGAAAATTCTAAACAGTATCTAAAAGATAATCCAGAGATAGCTATAAGCATTGAAAACAAGCTGAGAGAATTATTAAATGTGGGAGCATCGAAAACAAAGAATGTTTCTGATGATGTTCCTGACAATGAAGCAGATATTTAGTTTTATGAACCCTATCTTTAGATAGGGTTCATAAACATTTATATATACTATATTATAATATAAAAATCTTTCAATTAGGAGTATAGGTATGGAGGAAAAGACTAAAAAATATAATAAAGCTTATAATTACGCATTATATTTATTAGGCAAGTCTAATAAAACTGAACAAGAATTAATTTTGAAGTTAAAGTCCAAGGATACCGAAGAAAAAATAATATTAGACATTATAGAAAGGCTGAAAGAACTGGAACTTATTAACGATATAAGATATGTAGAAAATTGGATTAGTATAAAGAAAGATTTACCAGGCTTTAATAAAAGAACTCTTTTTAACAAGCTTTTACAAAAGGGTATAGATAAATATCTCATCCAAGAGAAAATGGAAGAAGTTGTAATAGATGAGTATAAAACAGCATTTGATATTGCCAAGAAAAAATATGATCTAATCAAAGGAGATAAAGAAGTGAAAAAAACAAAAACAATGAACTTTTTGATTAGAAAGGGTTATAGCTATGATATTTGTAAAGAGGTACTTAGCAAAATTATAAATGACAATATGGAAGATTATCTTTAAACCCTATAATATTTTATATATCATAATTACTATATTTGATACAACTTGACAAAAAAATGTAAAAGTTATAAAATTACTTTGATATGGTGTATCAAGGTATTATAAAATATTTCTATTTTCAATGATCTTATATTGAATGTAAATGTTGTTTTAATATTAAAACTTAATAAAGGAGGTGAAATTACTATCGAATTTGTAAATTATATGCTAATTGGATTAGGTGGCTTAATTATTGGTTTGATTATAGGCTATCTAGTTAGAAGATATATAGCTGAAAGAAAGATAAAGAATGCGGAAACACTGGCATTAAGCATTGTTGAGGATGCAAAGAAGCAAGCGGAAACATCTAAGAAAGAAGTTCTGCTTGAGGCAAAAGAGGAAATTCATAAGTCTAGATCTGAACTTGATAGAGAAATAAGAGATAGAAGAAGTGAAATTCAAAGAATAGAAAGAAGATTAATTCAAAGAGAAGAAATGCTTGATAAAAAGGTTGAGACTCTTGAACAAAGAGAAGAAACTATGAATAAAAAGCAAAAAGAAATACAAAAGACACATGAAGATATACAAGAATTATATAAGAGTCAATTAAATGAACTTGAGAGATTATCAGGACTTTCATCTGAAGAGGCAAAACAGCTTTTACTTAATGATATAGAAAAGAAAATTAGACATGAAGCTGCGATGATGATAAAGGATATTGAATCTAAAGCTAAAGAAGAAGGCGACAGAAGGGCTAGAGAAATAGTATCTTATGCAATTCAGAAGTGTTCTGCTGATCACGTTGCTGAAACAACAGTATCAGTTGTGACACTTCCAAATGATGAAATGAAAGGTAGAATAATCGGTAGAGAAGGTAGAAATATAAGAACATTAGAAACACTAACGGGAGTTGATTTAATAATTGATGATACACCTGAAGCAGTTATTTTATCAGGATTTGATCCAATAAGAAGAGAAGTAGCAAGAATTGCATTGGAAAAATTAATTGCGGATGGTAGAATTCATCCTGCAAGAATTGAAGAAATGGTTGAAAAAGCTAAGAAGGAAGTGGATAATTTCCTTCGAGAACAAGGGGAACAGGCTACTTTTGATACTGGAGTACACGGACTTCACCCAGAGATTATTAAATTGTTGGGTAGATTAACTTTTAGAACAAGCTATGGACAGAATGTGTTAAAACATTCGATAGAAGTTGCACATTTAGCTGCATCAATGGCTGCTGAGCTAGGTGCAGATGTGAAACTTGCAAAGAGAGCCGGGTTGCTTCATGACATAGGCAAAGCTGTAGACCATGAAGTTGAAGGACCTCATGTACAAATTGGGGCAGACCTAGCAAAAAAATATAGAGAATCAGCTGAGGTCGTACATGCCATAGCTGCGCATCATGGGGATGTAGAAGCTACAACAGTAGAAGCTATTTTAGTTCAAGCTGCTGATGCTGTTTCCGCTGCAAGACCTGGTGCAAGAAGAGAAACATTAGAGTCTTATATTAAGCGTTTAGAAAAGCTAGAAGAAATAGCTAATTCATTCGATGGAGTAGAAAAATCTTTTGCTATTCAAGCGGGTAGGGAAATTAGGATAATGGTAAAACCTGAAGTAACAGATGATGCTCAAATAGTTCTTATTGCTAGAGAAATTGTAAAAAAGGTTGAAGAACAATTAGAGTATCCAGGACAAATTAAGATCAATGTCATAAGAGAAACTAGAGCAATTGAATATGCAAAATAAGAAAGTGCGGCGAAAGCCGCCTTTTTTTAACATAATAATTATTATTGTAATGGAGGAAAAGATGAGAATTCTTTGCATAGGTGATATCGTTGGAAAGCCAGGTAGAAATTATTTAAAGCAAAATCTTAATAGAATTATTAATGAACAATCCATAGACTTTATAATAGCGAATGGAGAAAATAGCGCAGGTGGAGTTGGCATCACAAAAGAAATGTTTGATGAGCTAATTTCAATGGGTATAGATGTAATTACTTTAGGAAATCATTCTTGGTCTAAAAAGGAAGTGTTTGATTTTATTGATAATACGGACAGAATTGTTAGACCAGCAAATTATCCTATGAATACACCTGGTGCTGGCTATACCATAATCGAAAAAAAAGGGATTAGAATTGCTGTAATTATCATGTTTGGGAGGGTATT
>JAUQXG010000473.1 GCA_030834765.1 Lutispora sp. | reverse complement strand
TTCTTGATTTCAGGAATACTGATACTCATTTTGGGGATTATATGCAGTATGAATGTTTCAATAAAATCAGTAGAGAATTAGGAACGAGGCTATAATAGGATAAAATGTGAAAGGAGGCAGGTGAATCATCACCTGCCTCTTGTTAACTCCACCTGATTGCTAGGTGGGGTTAACTCTTTCGCTATACTGAAATTATTAAATATGTATCCATGCTTTTGATAAAATCGCCGCAATGAAAAGTCCCCGATGACAGTGACCCCTTTTACATGCTTTATATCTTTCAAAAATTGTCCTGCTATTTTTGCTTCCAAATATCTCAAAAGTATGCTGCCGATGCCCATACCAAAATATCTTTGTGGCAGTTGCAGCTTTGAAAGATCTATATAGCTCTGATTATTTCCTTTTCGTACTACACTGTATTCTAAAACAGTATCATCCATGTCGCTTTCACTTCGAAAAAGCATGTATACCTTGCCTTCGTTAATGTTTCCAGGATTAAACTGACTAAGAGAGTAATGATGTATTAGGAAAAGAGTTTCACCTTTATGGGTATATTTATGTATGATTGTATCCTTGATTCCTTGAAGATTTCTGAGGGTATCAGAATATTTATATAAAGAACTAGCCATGAAGATACTCCTTTTGATATTATTCGACATATATAAATATACTATGGACTGCAAAAGTTTTCAATACAGGAAGGAGGTTAGATCTTACCTTTTATTAGAATAATTTGAAATTCTATAACAATATACTATAATACAATTAAAGATAGTTTTTCATAAGAGTATGTTACCAATGGATGATGAATGGAGGTTTCCTATGAATACAGAATTAAAGAAAAAAGTCGACTTGATGGTAGAAAACTATCATCAATTAAAAGGTCCATTTAAATGGGAAAATAATTTGCTGAAGCATTTTGGTGCCATGGTGCATGCCATGAATAACAAAGAAGTAAATGTAGAAAAGCTTCAAGAGATAAAGGCGTATATAAAAGAAGAGACGAGCTGGTATTCATACTTTAGAGGAACAAATGAATTCATGTTGATGAGCCTTTTATGCTTTGAAGAAGATTACAAGGATTTTTTTCAGCTCATGACTCAGATTTATGAGAAAATGAAGCAAGAAAGGTTTAAAGGAAGTATAGAGCTTCCTTTAGCCTCCTATACAATAGTAAAATCAACTTCAAGAGAAGAACGGGATCATACAATCATAAGAACAAAAGAATTCTATGATAAGATGAAGGAAAATCATCCTTGGCTGACTTCTTCTAATGATTATGTCTTTGCAGCTGTTTTAGCTGTCACTGACTCGGAGATAGCAGCTACATCCAGAAAAATTGAAGAGTGTTACAGCTATTTAAGTAAAGAAGGTTTTTATAAGGGAAATGACCTGCAAACTTTATCTCACATCTTAGCCATAGGGGAAGAAGCTACGGAAGAGAAGTGCGACAAAGCAGTAAAGCTGTATAAAAAACTAAAGGCTATTAAATGCAAGCTCCTATATAGCGGATTAGCCACATTAGGGCCTCTAGCCCTCATAACCAACGATACAGATAAAATAGTTAGTGAAATAAAAGAGGTTTTTGATTATTTATCAGAAAAAGATGGCTACGGAGTTTGGAGCATTGATAAATCTATGAAGACTATTTTAGCGGCTACCTTAGTTGCCGATTCTTATGTAGATGGAATCAAGAAAGGAGTCATTAAAATAACTTTAGCCAATAGCATAAATGCGATTATGATTGCCCAACAGCAGGCTGTTATAGCAACGATGACTGCCACAAGTGCAGCGGCAGCTTCCTCATCAAGCTCATAGCGGAGCAAGAAGAGATAAAGAAGGTATAAAAATGAAGGGCTGCTATAAAATGAAGTTTTATAGCAGCCCTTTTATGAATCTTTTAGAACAATTTACAAAAGAATCCTAACTAGAATATTGTAACCATAGTGCCTACACCCACATAATTAAAAAGATCCTCTACATCATTATTGAACATTCTGATACATCCATTTGAGGCAGCTGTCCCGATGGAAGATGGATTATTGGTGCCATGTATGCCATAGTGGGGTTGTGATAAACCCATCCATCTTGATCCAAAAGGACCTCCAGGATTAATCTGTTTGTTTATTATAGTAAAGTTTCCCTTAGGTGTAGGGGTTGTGGGTTTGCCAACAGCCACTGGATATGCTTTGAAAAGCCTTCCACTTCTATACAAAGAAAGTATTTTGGCATTAATGCTTATGGTGATACTTAAGGGACTGGGTGCAAGAGGGATACATATGATCTGATTGATATACAGAGTTTCAGGAGCTATATTGGGGTTTTCATTTAATAAGCTTTGTAAGGATATATTAAATGCTTTTGCAATTGAACTCAGTGTATCTCCCTTTCGAATAACATATGAATTTTGCATGGGACATACTGATTGTTCTGTTCTTTCCTGAGCGATACAGATCACCTGGCCTACGCTTAGTCTTTCAGGCACAATGCCAGGATTTGCCATAATTATAGAATCCACTGAAGTATTAAATCTGGCGGCAAGGATAGATAAGGTCTCTCCCTGTTTTATTGCATAGGGAGAAGTGCCTATAGGACATTGACTAACAGAATCTCCATTGGGCATAAAACTCACCTCAAATTGGGATTTTAAATAAATGCTATTACAGTATTCTAACCATTGTCCCTACAGGCACAAGATTAAAGAGTTCACTTGCATCCTGATTGGACAATACGATATTACTTCCTTGGGAAACGTTTTCAATAAACTGGGGATTATTTGTACCTCGTATACCAAGTCCTGAATGGGAAAGACCTAACCATCTTGCACCCCGTTCTACACCAGAGTCTACCTGTTTATTTACTACTTCAAAGGTACCGCGAGGTATTGGTATAATAGGATTCTCTGGTCCAGTCCTATATGTTTTCATTACACTGTTATTTCGGTATACTTCCAGTTTTCGTTCTCCTATGGTTATATCCAGGTTAACAGGAGAAGGTGCAACTGGTATACATAATACCTGGTCTTTATACAGGTCATTTGGGTCAATTCCATAATTTGAATAAAGGAGCAGCTGGGTGTTAATATTAAAGCTGCTGGCAATGGATTCAAAGGTATCGCCGTCTACTACAACATAGTAATTTGTTGTAGGGCAAGCAGGGTACATTTGAGGTCTCAGAGGAACACATATTTGTTGTCCAACTTGTAAAGCATTGGGAATGATGCCTGGGTTGACATCAGTGATATCTTGTACAGTAGTATTATAAAAAAATGCAATCTCTCCTAAGGTATCTTTGCTTCGAATCACATAAGGGACTGATCCGGCAGGGCAAGGACCGTTGGAATTTTGAATAGGCATATTCATCACCTCAAAATCACAATATATTTCTACAATATGCTGTTGGAATTGAATGTGTTCTGATTATTTTATGGATTCATCTGAAAGACGAAGGTTTTGAAAGAGAAAATAGTAAAGGCAGTACAAGGTTTGATTTACACAAAACCTTGTATTGCCTTTACTATTTTTAAGTACTTTATACAGCTATCTTTTTCCGAAAACCTTATCAACAATGAATACTATTGCAGCTACAACAAGCAGCAGATGTATCATGCTTCCACCAATTCTAAAGAGAAGTCCTAATAACCAGAAGAATACGACGATTCCTCCTAGCCAGCGTAAAAATCCCATATATGTCACTACCTTTCAACGAATTCATTTGTATAAATTGTTATGAAATTTTTTCATTTATATTATGAATATTAGTTTACCATACTTGACATAATTATACAAACAAATACAAGTATTTGGGATACCCCGCAACCTAGAGCTTGTTATAAAATTTCTTTTAGAAAGCAGTTATAGGCTCTATAAGTTTCATATAAGTCGGCTTTGCTTACTACTTCCCATGGCGCATGCATATTTTGTACTGCCACACCGCAGTCAATTACTTCCATATCATAATTAGCCATGATATAGGCTATGGTTCCGCCGCCTCCTTGATCGATTTTGCCAAGCTCAGCTGTTTGCCATGTGATGCCATTCTTGTTCATAATCTTCCTTATTTCTGCGATGAATTCAGGATTTGCATCATTGCAGCCGCTTTTGCCTCTTGAACCTGTATATTTATTAAATGCGATACCTTTGCCAAAGTAAGCCACATTCATTTTATCTGACACACTAGCATAGTTTGGGTCGTGGGCAGCCGATACATCACTGCTAAGCATTTTGGAGTTTGATAGGCATCTTCGAAGCTTTAAATCACTATAATCTTCTTTTAAAGAAATGATTTCAGCTAGGGTATTTTCAAAGAACTTAGAATGCATACCGCTGGCGCCAACGCTTCCTATCTCTTCTTTATCCACTAAAATGCAGACCAATGTTTTCTTGCTGTGGGTCACGCTTGAAATTGCACGGAAAGAAGTATAAGCACATACTCTATCATCATGGCCATATGCCATGATCATGCTCTTATCTAATCCATAATCTCTGGCTTTTCCTGCTGGAACTATTTCTAGCTCTGCGGATATAAGGTCTTCTTCTACAATATGATATTTTTCATTCAAGAGGTTTAATATATTTTTCTTCACTCTTTCTTTTGCATCCTTATCTTTAACAGGAATGCTGCCTACCAGCACATTTAAATCTTCGCCTTCAATTCCTAAATCCATAGTTTTTTTCATCTGATCCTTCGCCAAATGAGGCAGTAAGTCAGAAATACCAATTACAGGATCATTCTCATCTTCTCCTATGGAGACTTCTATTTTTTGTCCATTCTCTAATATGATGACTCCATGCAATGCGAGAGGCATTGAAACCCATTGATATTTCTTTATTCCGCCATAATAGTGAGTCTTTAATAATGCCAGGTCTGAGTCTTCATAAATTGGATTTTGCTTTAAATCAAGTCGCGGAGAATCTATATGAGCACCTAGAATGGCTACGCCCTTTTCGATATCCTCTTCTCCAACTACATAAAGTATGAGGGCTTTATCTCTGCTGTTTGAATAAACCTTATCCCCTGCTTTCACTTTTT
>JAUQXG010000472.1 GCA_030834765.1 Lutispora sp. | reverse complement strand
TCTGCTCTAGTCAAAGGCTCATTAGGTTTAAACTGATTTTTATCATTTCCTGTCATGATGCCTAGCTTGTTTGCTATGTATACATAACCTTTTGAAGTCTTAGGTATAGATTCGTAATCTTTATAAGAAAGTTTACTATCCATATTATTTAGCGCATCTTCTGTTTTATCAATTGCTCTTATTAAATATTTAGCTAATTCATGACGCTTTATTGGTTGATTGGGATTAAAATTCTTCAACTCTTCAGGCAGCAATATTCCTTCGTCAACAGCTACATATAAATAACCCCAACCCCATTTAAGATTCCACTGTTTCTGATATTGATTTAAAGAAGAGGGCATTTTATTATTCTTGGATTTTTCTTCTCTATTTGTTAACTTTAATATCAATGATAAAGCTTCTATATTAGTTACTTTGTTTTGTGGCTTATAGCTCTTATCAGCGTAACCAGTTATAATCCCCTTTGCTCCTAGTTTTTCAATGGCTTTGATTGCCCATTCCATATTTTTCATGTTGTCTTTTGAATCTGAAAACTTAAAGTTATAATTGTCACTCTTTGAATCCTTATTCTTTGATTTATCTAGGTTAACAATTATGTTTCCCTTTATATTCAGACTATTCACCTCTTTAGCTTCTGTAGATGCGAAAGCTGGCGAAGCAATATTTGATAAGGTTATTGCAGCCGATAAGCATAAGGCTGTTATTCTCATTTTTTTCATTGTTAATCTCCTCCTATTTAGTTTAATTTAACTATTTGCTATATAATACGCAGTTAATTATAATTTTAGGTAGCTAATGAATCATGTTCCTAAAAAGAAGTTTTTTTTCGTATAAGTATAATAAGAAGTTGGGTGATGATTTTGTTTAAGAATCCGTTTAAAAAGGAAATAAGTATCCAAGAAAGAGTCCAGATTATAAAAAACGGCGATTCAAATGAGAGAGAGAGGCTTATCAAAGATTATAAGCCTTTTATTATAAACATTGTAAGCAAAGAAATAGGAAAATTTGTCTCTGATGGTGATTGTGATGAACTAAGTATAGGCCTTATGGCGTTTAATGAAGCTTTAGATAAATTTGATATGGATGTATCCAATTCTTTTTTCACTTTTGCAGAAAAAGTAATAAAAAGCAGGCTTATAGATTTTTACAGAAAAGAGAAAAAGAATTTAAATACAATACCTATTTCTTATCTCAATGAATTTTATGAGGATGAGGAAATAGAAGAAAAGCTATTCGTAGATCATAGTCATGCGAATAAGCAAGATGTATGGGAGGAAATAGAAGATTTTACAAAGTCCTTGAAATTATTTGAAATTACAATAGAAGACTTAATTGAAAATAGTCCCAAGCATGTGGATGCAAGAAGAAATGCAGCGAAAATTGCTTTTCAAATAGCTAATGATGAAATGCTGATGAAGAAAATAATGGATAGCAAGAAAATGCCTACTACAGAAATAGAGAAAATTTATTGTATAAGTAGAAAAGTTCTACATAAAAATAAAAAATTTATCATTGCTGTATGTATTATACTTATGAGCAACAATGATATTATGAAAAGTTATGTCAATAACTTGCTAGAGGAAGTGAATTAGATGAGAAAAGGAATAATAATAAAACTAAACAAAGACAGGGCGACTCTCATGACTGAAGATTGCTTATTTTGTGAAGTAAAAGCTTTTCATGGAATGTATAAAGGTATGGAAATTTGCTTTAGGGATATAGATATATTGAAAAGAAAGAATATTTTTATAAGCAATAAATATGCCCAAGTCGCTTGTTTTGTGCTTATAGTCTTTTCCAGCTATCTTTTTCTTAGCTTCTATCAAGAAAACATTGCAACATATGCCTATGTAGGCATTGATATCAACTCTAAGATTGAAATGTCTTTAAATAAAAAAGGTATCATTACCAAAGTTACTGGACTAGATAAAGATGGTATAAAGCTTGCGGAACAACTTAGTATAGAGCAAATGGACAGTGTTAATGGCATAAAAAAGATTATAACAAAAACCATCGATATGGGATATTTAAATGAAAAAAATAGCAATGAAATTACTGTTTATACAATTACTGATCAAAAAGGCAATAAAGATGGCGATATACTAGCGACGAAACTTAAAACGGCAATTAAAGAAGAAATCTCATCTCACAACATAGATAAAGTTGTAAAAGCAATTGTTTCCGATAAGGAAACAAAGAAGAAGGCTGATAAAGCAGGAGTGCCAGTATTAAAATATATTAAAAAGGATGTAAAGCCTGCTATAACAAAAGACGACAAATATAAAGCTTTTAAAAATAATATAAATGACAAAAAGAAAATAGAAAAAAGAGAAGAGAAAAAATCCAATGAGAATATAAATAAGAAAGATAGACCACATAAAAATATTAAAACAAATAAAAAAACAGAAATTGATCATAAAGATAAGAAGTCTAAGCACAAGGAAAATAAAAATCATGAAAATCATAAAAATAAGCAAGACAATAATACAAATAAGAAAAAGAAGTAAGATTTAAGGCAATAATTAAACATACTTTCATGCTAATTATTGCCTTTCCTATTTATTGTTAGCCTAAAGCTACATCCAAAACCATCATTATTGCGAAACCTAACATAGTCCCTATGGTTGCAAAATCTGAATTGCCGGTTGACTGCGCTTCTGGAATAAGTTCTTCAACCACAACATAGAGCATAGCCCCTGCAGCAAATGAAAGGGCATAGGGTAAAAGAGGCCTCATGGATAAAACAGCAATGGCTCCCACCACTCCAGCTATAGGCTCAACTAATCCTGATGCCTGACCGTACATAAAGCTTTTTAACCTTGAAAGCCCTTCTCTCCTTAAAGGTATAGATACTGCCGCGCCTTCTGGAAAATTTTGAAGTCCTATTCCTATAGCTAAAGCTATTGCACCAGCAAGATTAGCTGAAGGAATCCCTGCTGCTACAGCACCAAATGCAACTCCCACCGCAAGTCCTTCCGGGATATTATGCAAAGTAATTGCTGTAACAAGAAGAACACTTCTCTGCCAATTTGTTTTTATTCCCTCTGCTTTCTCCGTTGGCATTCCTATGTGAACATGAGGAAGCAATGAATCTGCTAATTTCAAAAATGCTCCTCCCATAAGAAACCCAATAACTGGTGC
>JAUQXG010000471.1 GCA_030834765.1 Lutispora sp. | reverse complement strand
CTGCCAATAGGGATCACTGATGATTTATTTTCCTTTAAAAAGGCGGATAGCTTTCTACCGTATTGACAGGTATAAATTCTACTAAAATTCATGCCAAAGAGCCAATCCTCTTTTGCTCTGCAATAGGCTGCCTTTGAAAGTGAATCGTACTCGCAGATATCCTTTGCTTCTTCAATTCCCTTTTTTACTGCATCTTCCGTCTGAGAAGAAATCCAAACTCTTTTTGCAGGTTTATCTGAACCGCTTTGATGATAGACCAATCGGAAAATGTACTCTCCTTCCCGTCCACTATCGGTACAGGCATAAATCATCTCCACATCTTTCCTGCACATCAATGATTTTATGACTTCAAACTGCTTTACCGTTCCGTTGTTATCTATCACAATATATTTATATTCTTTTGGAATGATAGGCAGATGCTCCACTTTCCATGATTTATATTCTGGATTGTAGACATCAGGATATGCCATTGTTACAAGATGCCCGAAACACCATGTAATAATGGTAGTTGCTGTTTCAGCATAACCTCTACCTCTGTCAGCTGATGAAAT
Source organism: Lutispora sp. (assembly GCA_030834765.1). GTDB lineage: Bacteria > Bacillota > Clostridia > Lutisporales > Lutisporaceae > JAUQXG01. The sequence continues at coordinate 14,947 of JAUQXG010000471.1, read as the reverse complement.
CTGTACACCCAGCGCACTAGCAAAACTGGCAGCAACAGACGGTTTTTCGGTTATATATAATCGCTTACTCAAAATTTCACCCTTTACATGTTTTATTAATGTATTCTTATAATTGTCGGCTGTCATGTCAGCGAATTTCACTGTACATATTCAAGCCAAATAATTCAACTTTTCTTCATATTATATCATAACTTTCTAAGCTCATAATATATAAAATATACTCTTCGCATATGAGGTAATATTATACAATAAAAAGCCTCCACTGAATATCTAGTGGAAGCCCTCATCTTTCATTTCCTATTATAGCTGAACTACTATAAATCCATATTATTCAAAATATCCTTTAGTTTCTTTAGCTCTTCCTTTGATAGGGTTACTCCTTTTGCCATGCTTTCATCTTCTGGCGCCCATTCTCTGATGTCGAACTTTGCTTCACGTCCATTCCAGCTAATACTTCTTAACTCCTTAGACCAGCCTTTAGCCGATTCTGATAGAACTCCCAGTTTTTCTTTTACATCATATTTTATTTCTGCCATGATATCCACCTTCTTCATTTATAAATATGGTTAACCTAGTCCATTTCAACTCTTACTGCTGTTCCGGAAGCAGTTACCATCAGCATGTTACCGCCCTGTCCCAATACCTCATAGTCAATATCCACTCCAACAATTGCATTGGCACCAAGTGACTCTGCTCTTCTCTCCATTTCCTTTAATGCCGCTACTCTTGCTTCTATCAATTCTTGTTCATAGGATCCGGAACGACCTCCAAAGAAGTTGGTCAACCCCGCCGTAAAATCCTTAATGAAATCTACGCCTGAAATTACTTCACCGAAAACAATTCCTTTGTACTCTGTGATTTTTTTGCCTTCTATATTAGGCGTTGTTGTCACTAGCATGATAATCCCTCCAGTTTATATTTTATATTATTTTGAATGAATACTGTTTTTTATTTTACTACCCCAACTAGCTAATGCTTTCAGAGCAGGAATAAGACTTTCTCCGTTATCAGTCAGTGAATACTCAACTCTCGGCGGCACTTCCATAAATTGCTTTCGATTAATGATACCATTCACTTCTAATTCCTTTAATGATTGAGTTAGCATCATATTTGTAATTCCCTCAATACTTCTTTTTAACTCATTATATCGCATAGTCCCATTTTTATATAATGCCCAAATAATCGGCAATCTCCACTTTCCGCCAATAAAATTTAAAGCAAATGTTAAAGGACAGTTATCAAGATTGCTTTTATATAATGCTTGGTCACTCATAAAATCACTCCTATACTCAGTTTTTACTTTCTTAAACAGAAAATACTGCATACTTGTTATTATAATGATAACTGATACAATTATATCTAATCTGATTGATCAATCAAACATGTTTCTTAAATTTATTTTAGAGAGGAAGATTCATATGAGTATCCATTATGAAATTATTTCGGATGATAATATTATTTGCGTGAAGGATTTATGCAATGAATTAATGACTTATCAAAAATCTAAAGCCTATATTCATCCTGAGTGGTTTGATAACATGAGTTTTGAGACTAGAATGGTTCCATCTCTCAAAAGTGCTAAAGCCAACTTTATCATAGCAGCTAAAGATAAGAATGAAATTGTTGGATATGCCTATAGCAATATTTCTGCAAAGAATACCTATTCTGGTGGATTTGCTACTCTTGATCCTGTAAATTTCTTTGATTTTGATTCTGTGAAAAGCGAAGATGTAGGTTGTCTTTCTCAGTTTTATATAAAAGAGAGTTATCGTAATACTGGCATTGGCAGTGCTTTGTTTGAAAAGTCTATGGATTGGTTAAATTCATTTAAGTCAATAAGTGATTTGTTTATCTTTGTATCAAATGGAAACGATAATGCATTAAAATTCTATCAAGGTAAAGGTTTCAAAATAAGTCACCAAATACTGCATGAGTTTATTACAGTGTTGAGGAATGCTTAAACCTTGATAAAATACATATTAGAATTGGAGCATGATTCGCATAAAAATAATAGCATATTATCAAACTGCTAGTCATACTCCAGGGGTTCTCCTCATAGGCTTGTTTAAATATTTCTTCTAAAAGTTCTGTCATAGTAAATGATAAATGATATAATTATTTGGAACAGTACAAGTTATAGAGGGGGCAAATTATGATGGAAACATTAGTTGTTGAAAAAAAGGTACTGCAAACAAGTGTACGTCGAAATGATATGCTAAAGCTGCTGGCATTAGTAACGATGCTTGTTGATCATATTGGATATATGTATTTTCCAAATGAGATGCTCTTTAGGATTATAGGAAGATTGGCCTTTCCTATTTTCGCCTATCAGATTGCCATTGGTTATTCGCGAACATCTAATCTCAAAAAATATGTTTTAAGACTTTCCCTATTTGCTCTGATCACTCAGGTACCCTATTCTTTTTTTAACCCCAATCTTGAATTTAACCCTATTCATTTTAATGTACTGTTTACGTTTGTAGCAGCTATAGGTTTGCTTTATGTTTATGATATGGGAATCTTAAAAATTAAGAATTTTATGAAAGACAGAAATTATAAAAACCTTTTGTATGGTATATTCTTACTAGTCCTGGCTGCTATAATAGTGGTTCTTCCTGAAGTAATAAGCTTCATTGTAAAAGGTTTTTATGTAGAATATGGCTTGTTGGCATTAGCCTTAGTTTTATTATTTCACATCTTTCAGGAAAAGACAGTAGCTGCCGTAATAAGCATTGTACTATTATACCTGCTTCATGGTTATTACAGAGTTGCTCTATTCAACTCCGCATATTCATCCACCCTATTTTGGAGCAATCTTTTCAATTTCAATTATGTATGGAGCCAGCTTAACTTTCAGAATGGATTATCGCAGCTGCAAAGATACTACTTTAATGCATGGGGAGTCCTTGCATTAATTCCGATTCTTGGGTTAGAAAGTATTAATCAAAGCTGGATTAGACTCAATAAATATGTAGGCTATATTTTTTACCCTGCACACATGGCAATTCTAGTTATTATTGCAGTTATACTGAGAACTTACTAGTCCGATTTTAGTATACAGTCACTTCCACCTGCTTGAAATCCTCTTAGATTTATTTTTTGCTGTACTATCCTAATGTTTCAACACAACTACTAACTATTTTTATGATTAGAATAAAACGCTTCATAATTTTTAAGCTCTCTCTTTAAAAGATTTGGGGTATCAAGCTTATATGGACAGTGTTCTTTACAGTTTCCACATTCTATACAGTTATGAATAAGCTGCATCTTTTCCTTAAATTCATCTTGTAAAAATCCTTCATAAGGAGCTCTTCCTAAAAGAAGAGATATTCTTGCAGCAGTAGGAATATTAATTCCAGCAGGACAAGGCATACAATAGCCACAGCCACGGCAAAAGTCACCTGCTAGTTCTTCACGATCCTTATTGATAATAGACCACATGGCTTCATCTAGTTTTGGTGGATTTTTCTCTAGCGCAACAAATTCGTCCAATTCACTTTCTCTTTGAATTCCCCATATAGGTACAACATTATCAAATTGTCTTAGGAATGCAAAGGTAGAAGCTGCATTGGTTATGAGTCCACCCGAGAGAGCTTTCATGGCAATAACCCCAATATCCCTTTGTTTACATTCTTCAATAAGTTTTAAATCTGTATCAGCAGATAACGAACTCAAAGGAAATTGTATTGTATCATACAGTCCTGAAGCTGCTGCATTTAAAGCAATGTTTATTCTATGATTGGTAATTCCTATAAAGCGAATCATCCCTTTTTTCTTTGCTTCAAGTAACCCGGCGTAAAGGCCTTGGGGATCTTCTGGATTAGAAAGCTCAGCAGGATTATGTAATTGTAAGATATCTACATAATCAGTTTTTAAATTTTTTAAACTTGTTTCAAGATTCTCTAATAAAGTTTTTTTATCATTTGCAGGGCTTTTTGTAGCTATTATAATGTCCTTTCTTACATCTGAAAGAGAATAGCCTATTTTTTCTTCACTATCTGTATAGATTCTTGCGGTATCAAAAAAGTTTATTCCATTTTCATAAGCCTTACGGAAAATCCTTTTAGCTTCTTCAAAGGAGACTCTTTGTATAGGCAAAGCTCCAAAGCTACTTCTTGTCACCATTAAATTGGTCCTACCCAATCTTATTTTATCCATCTATGATCGCTCCTTATAATAAACTTAGACATCTACTGATTTTGTTTTACTGTATATAACATCATGATATTTATATTGTAACTCTTCCTATTACAACGCTGCAACATCACGTTAGATAAGCTTTTAAAGGCCTTCATACTGGGAATACATTAGACTTCAACTATCGTCTAAACACCTAGCCTTGTGCTTGTTGTAATTTTTTATTTTCCGAAAAATACTTTTTACATGCCATACCTTCATAGATCATCATCAACACCCATCCAGCACCAACTGCATAGCAAACACTTATAATTCCTAGATATGGTGCCAACATATAAGATAATGCAACTCTTACAGTTATTTGCATGATTGTGGCAATAAGTGTGATGCGAAGTTTTCCAACACCTCTGAATAAGCCCTGAAAGATGTTGCAAAAGCCTGAAAGAACATAGAAGACTGACATTAGCTTCAGATATCTCACACCTGTTAATATAACATCCTTTTCAGAACTTGATACAAACAAACCCATGATCCGCTCCGCCATTAAGAATACAATTAGAGCAGTAGCAACACAGTAAATAGTTATAATGATGTTACTCTTTTTATAACCTTCGGTTATTCTTTCAAACTTCCCAGCTCCGCTATTTTGAGCAGAATAGGTAGCGACAGATACCCCAAAGCTATCTCCAGGTGCTAGTACAAATGAATCAATTCTTGTTACAGCATTATATGCTGCTATGGCATTTGTCCCAAAAGGGTTCACAACGCCTTGAACCAATAGTCTTCCTATGTATAATATAGACTGCTGCAATGCTGCTATCCAGCTATATTGTATTGTTCGTTTCAATAAAGGTTTATCTAGAATCAATTCATTTAGATTAATCTTGATCAACGGAATTTTCATATAAACATATGCAATACATAGTATAGCGGATACGCCTTGTGCAATCACTGTTGCCACTGCAGAACCAGCTACCCCAGTATTTAAAATGCCAACAAATATTACACATAAAACTCCATTTAGAATCGAAGAGATCACTAAAAATATGAGAGGGGTTTTGGAATCTCCTACTGATCTCAGTGCAGATGAGTAAAAGTTATATAAAAACGAAAAGATTAATCCGCCAAAAATTATTTTCAAATATATATCAGCATCATCTAAAATCTCTTTAGGGGTGCCTGTTAATACAAGAATTCCTCTAGACAAGAAAATAAAAATAACCGAAATTACTAAAGTAAAAATTATCCCAGCAATGAGAGCTGTAGAAACCTCTTTCTTTAGATCTCCATACTTTCCGGCTCCAAAAAGCTGTGACATAAGTACAGAGGTACCCATACAAATACCAAATATAAGAAAAATCGCAATGGACATACAGGGATTTGCCACACCCACTGCGGCCAATGCATTCTTACCGATAAATCTACCTACTATAATTGCATCCGTTGTATTATAGAGTTGCTGAAATATATTACCCAGCACCATGGGAATTGTAAAGGTTATTAAAATCTTTGATGTATTTCCTTGTGTCATATCACCTTTCATGAACTCATCTCCTGATGCACTATGATATTGTCAATCGTGCCTAGTCGATTGAATTATAACATAGAGAAGTACATTATAAAAATATAATTTATGATATATACTTATAACATGATGCATCGTGCAGTTTTGAGTATTTTTTTAACCTGATGGAACAATAGAAGTATGAAACATATATAGGAGTAAGCAAAATGAATTATATCGTATTTGACTTAGAATTTAATCAAGCCTGGGATTTTGAAGAAAATAAAAGCTTCATAAATTCCAAATGCCCTTTTGAAATAGTTCAAATTGGTGCGCTGCAATTGGATGAAAAACTTCAAATCGTATCAACTTTTGATAGACTGGTAAAGCCTGAATTGTATATAGATATGCACCCCTTTGTTAAACAGCTTACTGGTATAACAATAGAAAGCTTAGCTTCTGCAAAACCCTTTAAAGAAGTCTATAAAGAATTTGCTCAATTTATAGGTAATAAAAATGTTTTTTGTATGTGGGGTATATCCGATATGAAGGAATTGCTGAGAAACATAAAATATCATAAATTGGATGTATCTATCATCCCAAAAGAATATATCAATATTCAGATTTATGCTTCTAAGTATCTGCACTGCCCCAAAGGAACAAGTGTGGGTTTGCGTAATGCTGTAGAACTATTAAATATTCCTCTTGGCAATAAATTTCATGATGCTTTTCATGATGCTTACTATACAACTGAAGTTTTCAAGCATATTTATAGCTATGATATGAAGCCCGCTTTATATCATTTAAATCAAGAAAGCAGGTCAAGAGGGATCAATAAAAAAACAAAGCTTGATACAGATAAGCTAATAAAGCAATTTGAGAAGATGTATGACAGACAAATGACAGAAGAAGAGCAATCCATCATTAAGCTGGCTTATGTGATGGGAAGAACAAATCAATTTCAATCTGTATAAAAGCCATCTTCTATTTCCATTCAAAAAAGATGGCTGTAATCAAAAGTCAATATTCCAATTCATTCTGAATACTAGACGACCTTAGTTGGATTTTTGCCTTCGCAAGGTACCCCAGTTTGACATAAACCACACCCTGATCCTGCCTTTGGACTTGCGCCATAGGATTCAGCCAATTTTCTTGATTCTTCGCCATAAACATATTGCATACATTTTATCTTGTCATGTCCTGCTTTAGATATTGCATTGACTGGGCATCGATTTATACAAGCTCCACAAATACCTTTGCTGCATAGCAAGCAGTTTTCGATATGACTTACAGCCACTCTAACATCTGGTCTAAGCTTTAATTCAGTTACAAATGAAATTAATTTGATTGCAATTCCTTTTTCAGTAATAAAAGCATCATTTATGGAAAAGGTCCCCAGTCCAGCTGCATAAGCGATATGACGTTCTGACCAATTTGATGTTGGTCCTGAAGCTGTTCTGTGGACTTGAAACCATTCAGAAACATAAGGAGCTACAGTTTTATACCCCATTTTATTTAAATAACTCTCTAAATACTTAGCAAATCCTTTCATAAATATTTCATCTCCAAAAGTACGAGTTAATACCCACTCTCTTGAAGCCCATTTCGTTTGTATTCTATTGCTTTTTCTAATCTTTTCATTTATAGGTAATACAACGCTTATAACCGTTCCCCCTTTATAACTATCTTCACCAAAAGCTAATTCAAAAGCTTCCTTTGGCGTAAAGTGATGATCCCCAATTACTTTTTTATACTCTTGAAACAAAGAATCTTCTGGAGATGCAAATTTTATAACAGGCTCTTCAAAATAATTGCCATGAATCTCTTCAAACCAATTCTCCTTGCTTTCTCGGAAATATCTTTTTATTTCATTTTTTATTAAACTTTCCATTACAAGACCTCCAAAATAATTTTAGCGTACTGATTTCATTCATATATGAAAAAGACCATCTAGCATATATTTTATGCAATAGTGTATATACACGTTACACAATAAAAATTTAAGGCACTAAAGCCTCAATTTTAGAAAGTAATGTTGTAAACGTATTTATATTATCCTCACCTAAATATTCTTCAAGAAAACTTTGTGCTTTTGCCCAAAGCTGTTCTGCTGATTGATAGGTTTGAATTCCTTGATCTGTTAGTTTCAGTTGTCGATTTCTACTACCTTCTGCTGCTATATCTGTTACAAAGCCTCTTTCTTCCAAAGGTTTAAGATTTCTCACAAGGGTAGTTCTGTCTAGTCTGATGCTGAGGGCTAAATCACTGACACTTACAGGGCCTAATCTGTATATATGTTTAAGCAGTGAAAACTGACCTATCTTCAAGTCACTTGGTGCAAGAAATTCATCGTAAACTTCAGTAATTGCTTGTGAAGCTCTTCGTATATTAAGACAATTGCAGACAGAGGGTTTTTTATCATAAATATTTTTATCCATTTTATCACCTTTTTCCGATATCGTGTACTTACACTATTATAAGATTACCTTTTACATGCTTTTTTGTCAATATATTTTCTTTCATCTCTATTCTTCATAACAAATAACAGGGGTTCCATCTTCTATATTATCAAAAATTTTTTTAGCTAAATATAATGAGACATTTACACATCCATGAGTTCCATTTCTCTTATATATATCTCTACCAAAAGAATACCTCCAGCTTGCATCATGTATTCCTATGTTCCCGTTAAAAGGCATCCAGTAAGTTACTTCAGCTTCATAATTCGGACCTACTAAAGTTGATCCTTTTTGTTTATAATTAAGCATATAGATTCCAAGCTCAGTTGAATTTCCTCTATTGGGATTACCTGTTACGATAGCACCCTGAGCTATAAGCTTTCCATCTTTATAAAACCATAAATGCTGCCTTGTTATGTTGATTTCTACATAAGTATTACCTATATCATCTTTGCCCCTAATGATAGCCTTTTGTGTATATATAGGTTCTTTTTCTAGTATTTCACCAAGTCTTATATTTTCTGTTAATGCTTTTGTTTCATCAGCGCAATTGATTCTCCATCCATAAAATCCGCCCTTAACTTCTACTACTTTATTTGTAGATGTTTTAATTTTTCTTGCTATTCCAACAGTGTCATATTTTTCACTCAATCCTTGCACATATTCCTTAACTGATTTTTGATTTATTATTACTTCTAAATTTTCATCAACATCAAGCCATTGATTTATCGTATTTGCATCTAGTATTTCATTTTCACTTCCAAATATATAAGTAATTTTTGCTGATACATACTTATTAAGCAAATTCTTAGTTTCAGGAGTTTTATTAGAGCTTAAAGTGTATCTTGGGTTTTCGTAACAATGATTTTGATTTAAATCTAATTTTGATTTTCCTTTTAATATACTTGCTTCTACAGCTTCGTATAATTTATCTTTATATATCTTATTTCCATATACTTCTTCAATCACTTCATATGAACCATCAGAATACTTAAAACTTACATTTTTAGGTTCTATAATGTTTTTATTTAAACAATTTAATTCATTTATTTTAATTTCTAATTTATCCTTATTATAAAGAAATAAATTATTTACATGATACCTTTGCTTCTTTGATAATGAACTTGCCCATCTAAATGAATTTTGTATTTGATATATCTTATCAATGCTATTTTTTTCATTGTATTGCATTTCTATATCTCGTCCTATGATTTCTTCGATTTCTCCATTTCTTCCAATTAACTGTAACTTATAATTTTTAATATAGCTTGTAATGATATGATCTACATCATCATGTGCTTTTAATGAGACATCTACTCCATTTATCACTGTATTAAAAAAGCAATGATTCACAAAGTATAATGAAATGAATAAATATATTAGTACTATTGAAGCTATTAAAATAATACTATTTCTTTTAAAATCTTTTCTAAAAAGCTTTTCTATCTTAATATTCAGCATACTGATTTGCACCCTTCATCAAGAATACATTTGATTTAAACGTGATAACTAATTCTATGATTGTATTTTTGATTTTAAGCCTAAGTATGCAGATCTTATCACACAACATATTAAAGATACGTTATTTTTCTACTTTCAACAAATAAAAAAACCCTGTTACTTATGATACACTTCGCCATCACAGTGATAAATGCATAGATTCTTTCATAATAAGTTCTTATACTCGATGCCTGACATCATGCTTATTCTATTGCAGATTCCAAATAAAAATAGAACAATACGCCCTTTTCTGTATTACTTACTCCATATTGACTCTGGTGCAATTGAAGAATATTCTTAACAATAGATAAGCCGAGACCGGTCCCTCCTGTTTTACGATCACGGGACTCATCTAATCTGTAAAATCGATCCCAAATTTTATCCAATTTGTCCTCTGGAATGATCTCTCCATAATTTTCTACCATCACTTTAATCTTATTATCCACTTTCAATAAGCTTATTTCTACATATCCGTCCTTTTGAGTATAAAGTAATGCATTACTAATAAGATTGTTAAGCACCTGCTCCATTCTTCCCTTATCAGCTTTCACATATAAACCTTTATCAGCACATTGTAAATGAACTTCTATCCCCTTCTCTTCTGATAAATAATTAAGTTTCATTCTTACTTCGTCTACCATTTCATTGATGTCAAAGGACTCAATATCTAGTGAAGTGCTCTGAGACTCTAACTTCGATAAATCCAGCATACTACGCACAAGTCCTTCCATCTTCATAGATTCATCCATTATCACATCAAGATAGTAATCTTCTTTACCCTTGGATACACCATCCTTTATACCCTCTGTATAGCTCTTGATTATTGAAAGAGGGGTCTTTAGCTCATGGGAAACTCCAGAGATAAATTCTTTTCTCATAATTTCCAGTTTTCTTTCCTTTTGGATATCCTGTACCAGCTGTTGATTGGCAAAATGCAGCTGCTCTATCTTATCCTTTAGATTCCTTGACAGGGTATTGATACTAGAGGATAAACTTCCGATTTCATCATTGGACACCACTGCTAGCTGCTCTGCAAAGTCCAGTTCCGACATTTTAAGTGCAACCTTGTTAATATTAATGAGTGGCTTGGCTATCATTTTAGAATACATAAAAGAAAGCAATATGATAAATACAAAGGCGGCTGCAAAGCCATAGATATAATAATCTCTCATGGCTTCTACTGCTTCATCAACAGGCTGAAGGGACGACATTGTAAATAACATCTCGCTGATATTTCCATTCTTAAACAAAGGCATAACAAATATCGCATTTTTTACTCCATTGGACGGGTCTATATATTGATAACGAATAATTTTATTAGGTTGCAGCTCTATTTCATTGGTTTTGGATATCCAAAACCAATTATCCACCGCATTCAAAAGCATACTTGTTCGATAAGGCAGCAAATAATCCATTTGAGATGGTATATCAAGCTTTTTTATTTCACCCTCAATCTTTCCAGCTCTTATGCTGATAAAGCCAGCGGCCTTGCTAATGGTTAGTGTAGACTCCACTTTTTTCGACGATATCCCTTCTGTCTGACCTTCGATAGGTACATAAGTAAATTTTATATTAGCATCTACTGCTGGGGCTGCGGCAGTCCCACTAATAAAGGGTGGTTTAGTCATTATCATATTAGTTGCTAGTTTATTATGATTCTCCCATTTATAATTATTTGCTTCTATACTTGAAATACTAACCATTTTATTATCAGAATTCAAAAAAGCACCTTCAATAGTAGCTTTCGCACCTACCTTGAGATTAAGCTTTTCCAAACCATCAGAATAAATTATATTATTCATAGGTATTATTATTTCTTCGCCTGCTGGTGTATTTATGGTAATTTGATAAGAATTCATGTGCTTCAACATACCGTTTTGATCCAGAATAGCCATTTGAGCATTGTTGTTTTCAATAAACAAATTGGTATTCGTATTTATTTGCTCATCCGACCAACTGCCAGTGTTATAATTTCTTGCAAATGCTTCAAGGTTTTTTTGCAATTTATCTACTTTCCTGTCTATATAGAATTTCCCAAAAAATAAGGACTGGGCAGTCATTGAAAGCACAATGAACAATAAGAACAAAACAGTTGTAAGGATGAATAATTTAAAAACAATACTTCGGTTCTTCATTTTCCCACCTCAAATTTATAGCCAGAACGTATAACCGTTGCAATATATCCTGATCTATCTCCAAGTTTTCCCCTAAGCTTTTTAATGTGTGTATCCACAGTTCTAAGGTCACCATAATAGTCATAACCCCAAACACTATTCAAAATCTTGTCACGAGATAATACCCTACCCTTGTTTTCCACGAGATATAGGAGCAACTCGTATTCCTTATGCGCTAATTCAATGGGTTTTTCATCAAGCATCACCGTACGAGAAAGCTTATTTATTGATAATCCTTGGATATTTAGCTCCTCCCCTTCTCCTGTCTGCTTTTCCATTCTTTTAATCAGTGTTTTCACTTTCGCTACAAGGACTTTCGGACTGAAAGGCTTTGTAACATAATCATCAGCTCCCAGCTCATAGCCTAATAACTTGTCTTCCTCTTCTTCTCTTGCAGTTAAAATGATGATTGGGACATCAGAAGTATTGCGTACTCTTTTGCAAACCGACCATCCATCAAGCTTGGGCATCATAATATCTAATATAAGCATATCAACATTATGGGTCTCCAGTATTTCCAAAGCTTCCTTACCATCCTCGGCTTCCAAAACTGTGAACCCCTCATTTTTAAAATAATCAGCCATAATTTCTCGTATCCTGCTTTCGTCTTCTGCAAGTAAAACACACTTATTCATATTGCCAAATCCTTTCAGCTTTTTAAATACCAAATACAAGTACCTGCAATTTAATTCAAGTACTTGTATTTTGGCTTTATATCATCTATATCTAAATTTAAATCTATTTATAAGTATCACAAATTGTTAATTATTAGGTTTTAGATGAATCTGAAATGGTTTTTGGAATTCCATCATTAATTTTTGAATATCTATTGTTACTCCATTAGCTGAGATTTTCTCTGCATGGAACATGATGTCATCCTTATCTAATTTAAACATTTCTGCTTTATCAAGCTTTTTAACAATAATCTCTTGCCCATTTGTAGAAGCATTCTCTTGCAAATCCTTAAACTCTACCTTAGCACTTGCAATAGCTGGCGCGGTAAAAAAGACACTCCCTTTTTGATTTTCTATTTTACCCATCATTTTTTCAAAGTCTGGACCTTCTACAGTGATGCTGTCACCCACTTTAAGATTCATAGACTTAAAATCTTCTGTTTCTGCAAATATAGATGTAGGTATCACATATACCTTATTGTCCTCACTATTCATCTTTATCCCAAAATCATTTATTTCTTTCACTGTACCTTTCACTGTTTTTGTTTCAATCTTGATTGCCTGTGTTTCTGCAAATTTTGTCATGAGCTTTTCTAACTCAATCGTTACACCATTAGCAGTTATTTTTTCCGCAGGAAATATGAATTCATTTACATCCAGTTTGATCCCATCGGCCTTTTCCACCTTCTGTATCAAATTGCCACCAGCTTCTATTCTTACTGCTTTTATGGCTGGCACAGCTTCTCTTATATATATTATGTCTTTTGAAGCTACATCATTTTCATCTAGTGTAAAAGAGATTTCTTTTGAAACTTTTATCTTCTCGAAATCTAATCCTTCTACTGTGATTTTGTCATCAACCTTCAGCTTCAAGGATTCATATTCTGCTGTGTCAGCTATCATTCCAGTTGGGACTACATATACTTTGCCGTCTTCTGCAATGACTTTGATTCCAAAGTCGTTGATTTCCTTGACAGCCCCCTTTATTGTTTTTGTCTCTGGTTTCACTGCATTAGGACTTGTTATTGTAACAGTTCCTTGCTTAATACGAATTGATTTGTTTACTGCAGTGGTGTTATTGCTGTTGTCTGCATATGTAGTAAAACACAATGCTGCACTCATCGCAACTACCATCCCAAGAGCGGCTACCTTTTTCATTTTATTTTCCTCCTTGTTTTTCAATTCTTTAGCTGCTAATTCCGAGCTACAATATGATTATAAGAGTTCAATGTGTCCTCACTGTGAATTGGTTATGAATTTAATATGAACTTTTATAGAATCGAGCTCTTAGTAGCCTTAAAGAATATCTGGAGGTTTCTCTTGCAAGAATAAACTAAGCTCCTTTATTTTTCTGCCCAGGAATCTGCAATCACAGTCTCAGCTATCACGGGAACCTTCTTGAGATAGTAGGCTCCAGCTGCCTCCATAATGCTTTTCAATTCGTTAGCTGCTTCCTGAGCTGTAAACGCTGGTACTTCAAGGAGTATTTCATCATGTACAGTAGCTATGATGCTGCCTCCCAATCTTTTGGTCACAGGAAGCAGCATCCCCAGTGCTCTTTTCACGATATCAGCTGCTGTTCCTTGTACAGGCGTATTTAAAAGCACTGTAATGTTAGGCTGTTCTCTGTATAAAACACGCCTGCCGCTTAGTGTCCTGCTTTCCCTTATATCTGAAGCATTTTTCATTCGATCATGCCATTTTGCGATTCCCTTGTAGGCATTGAAGAATCTGCTTCTGAAAAGTTCTGCCTCTTGAAGGGACAAATCTACTCCGTATACTGACTTTGCATAACCCTGAAGTCCTCTGGCTCCCATGGCATAAATCAATCCAAAGTTCACTGCCTTGGCGGCCTGCCTTTCTTGCTTACTAATATTTTCAATAGGTTTGTTCGCGATAAGAGAAGCAGTTAATGCGTGAAGATCCATGTTCTTCCTATAAGCCTCTAGCATTGTATTATCTTGTGCAATCTCTGCTGCCACTCTCAACTCTATTTGAGAATAATCTGCAATGATCAGTTTGTATCCTTTCTCAGGTATGAAACAATTCCTAAACTCCTTTCCTCTTGGTATTTGCTGTATATTAGGATTTCCACAGGCAAAGCGCCCTGAGTGCGCTCCTAGCTGATAATAGCTTGGATGCAGCCTGCCTGTTGCGGTACTGATATATTGAGGGATGGGAGAAAGGAAGCTTTGTATTGCTTTTGTCATTCTCCTGTACTCTAGGAACAATTTTACCATTTCGCTCTTGTCCTTATACTCCAAAAGCTCTCGGTGGGAGGTAGATTCCAGATTTATCCCCTTGCTCTTAAATGCCTTTATCATCTGCTGATGGCTGTCTAGATTTATGCCGATGACCTTTTCCTCACCAAAGAAGTCTACCTGAACAAAGCCCTGCTCCAGCTCCTCAAGGAGCTTGCTTCTTAATTCTCCCTGCTCCTCCGCATATTTCTCATGGAGTACCTTCCAAGCTTCTCCATCAAGGAGGATACCTTTCAGC
>JAUQXG010000470.1 GCA_030834765.1 Lutispora sp. | reverse complement strand
TATCCTTCAAAAGCGCAAGAAGGAGCCCAAGAATCAATGAGAGCTTTGGTTTTGCAATATGTAAAAGATGTTTTAAAGGGCACAGTCACGCCTAAAGTAGATAATAATTGGAAGCTCATAGGCTTTGATTTTAATCATCCTATGAAGGAGCAAGTATATGCACAAATAAAATCAGGTGAAATTAAGATACCGGCATCCTTTGATGGAAGAACACCTAATGTGAAAGCTGTTAATATGGATGGATTAGCAAAGCTGGGTAAAGTTCCAAATACTACGGTTATCAGTTTGTTGTCCGTTAACGACTTCCATGGCAATATAGTGGAAAGCGGAAAGAACCCTGGGGCAGCTAGATTAGCAGGATATTTAGCTGGTGAAAAGGCAGCGAATCCAGAGGGAACAATCCTGCTAAGTGCAGGAGATATGTATCAAGGAACGGCAGATTCAAATCTAATGTATGGTACCCCTGTTCAATCCCTTATGAATCATATGGGCTTTGAAGCTATGACTTTTGGAAACCATGAATTTGATTGGGGAATGGATCCCATAAATAGATGGAAAGAATCATCAGATTTCCCATTCTTGGCTGCTAATATCATAGAGAAAGAGACAGGAAAGATACCTAGCTTTTTGGAGCCATACATAATAGTAGAACGAAATGGTATAAAGGTAGGAATAATAGGAATTGCGACACCTGAAACATTGACGAAAACAAAAGCTGAATTTATCGAACCTTATGACTTTAAGAATCCAGCAGAGATTGTTAATGCTTTAGTACCTGAGGTCAAAAAAGCAGGTGCCGATGTAATCGTTGTCCTAAGCCACTTAGGCGCTATGCAAGATAGCAAAACAAAGGTTATTACCGGAGAGGCAGCGGACCTTGCAAATGCGGCGATAGGCGTAGATGCCATCATTACAGGCCACTCCCATCAGATCATAGAAGGTACAGTAAATAACATACCAGTTGTTCAGGGATATTATAATGGAAGGTCAGTAGGGCATATTGATTTATTTTTAGATGCTGACAAAAAGATGATCAAAGCCAATGCATATGTGGATTCTTCTGTTATAAAAGCACCAGAAGATATCATGGTAAAGAGCTATATTGGATTTATCAGCAAACAGCTATCCCCTATAAAGGATGTATTATTAGGTCAGGCAACAGCAACCCTAAACCATGATACAGAGGTAACTCAAATATCACCTGTAGGAAACTTTGTAACAGATGTAATGAGAAAAGCGGCCAAAGCTGATATAGCGATACAAAACGGCGGTGGGTTAAGAAGAGATATACCTGTTGGAGATATTACCATGGGTTTAATGTATGAGATTTTACCTTTTGACAATACCTTATTTACATTTGACTTGACAGGAAAACAAGTGAAGGAAGCTATTGAGCATGGTATTATATTGAACAATGAAAAAACCTTTAAGGCAGGTCAATTCTCTGGATTATTGGTGAAATATGATTCAACCAAAGCAAGAGGAGAGAGGATCACAGAAATCACTTTATTAGATGGAACGCCATTAGTTGATGATAAGCTTTACAAGGTTGTAACAAATGATTTCCAAGCGACTGGCGGAGATGAATATACAATGTTTTTAGAAGGTAAGAACACATATGATACCAATATCCCTATAAGAGATGTGATTGTAAATGAGATTAAGGAATTAAAGGTTATTTCTCCTATAGAGGATCAAAGATTAATAGATATATCAAAAACCATTAGTTTGCTTGATTTTTATGAATTTGATTTAGCCGCATAAAAAGTAGAAAGATAAGAAAAAATGACCGGCCAGGATGTAATTTATTTTGCATCCTGGCTGGTCATTTTTTAGATATATCACTAAACTTTAAACTTACTTACGATAGACTGCAAATCTGAGGACATTTCTTTAATCTTCTTCGCATTATCTGTAAACTCTGTCATGGTTGCCAGAATTTCTTCTGTATGTGCTGCGGTGCTCTCTGTAGTGGTTGAAGTCTGCTCTGCGGAAATAATTATACTTTCTATGGTATTTACAATTACGTTCTTCTTATGAACCATATCATCATTTAAAGCTTTCACTTCATTGATACTTGTATTTAAAGTTTTAATTGTATCAGATATTTTTACTGACATATCCTCCACATTGATGATGATATGATTTTGCTCTGAGGCAACATTCTTTGATTTATCCATTGAGAATACAAGGCCTTCTGACTGATTTTGAATAGTGGAAACTAGGCCTTTTATACCCTTTGTAGAGTTTTCTGATTGCTCTGCCAGCTTTCGTATTTCTTCTGCTACTACAGCAAAGCCTTTGCCAGATTCACCGGCTCTTGCTGATTCTATACTTGCATTTAGAGCTAGAAGGTTTGTCTGCTTTG
Organism: Lutispora sp.; assembly: GCA_030834765.1. Taxonomy (GTDB): domain Bacteria; phylum Bacillota; class Clostridia; order Lutisporales; family Lutisporaceae; genus JAUQXG01. The sequence continues at coordinate 2,790 of JAUQXG010000470.1, read as the reverse complement.
CAATTTGCCCTATTGCCTCTGTGATTGCACCTATTTCCTCAATGCTTTTATGCATTGCAGATACTAAGCCCCCTACCTCGTTGCTCACGGAGGTGCTTTCCTCCCATTTGCTGAGTAAAGATTGAATGGTGTTGATATTTAATGAATTCATTTCTGATGTTTCATTTACTGCTGTGATGATATGGGATATTGAATTTGAAACACTAGTTATGCTGTCAGACAGCTCATCGGCTTTGAATCTTCCATCTTTTACACCTTCAAGCTGTTCTTGTGCAGATTCGTTTACAACAGAGGTATTATTGGCAACCTCTTGGGCAGCTAACTCTGTGCTATGGGCTGTATCAGCTAAAATTTCAGTATTATGCATGATGACTCCAGTAGTATCTGTTATCTTTGTAATGATCTCATTGATGCTTCCTACCATCATATTGAAACTTGTTGCAAGCTGACCAATTTCATCCTTATTTTTGATGCTTATATTATCAACTCTCAAGTCATAATCAGAAATTTTTTGTGTAGTCTTGGCCAGCATTTCTATTGGCTTGGATAAACGTCGGGCAAATAAGTAGCTTATGAGTATACCTAATATAGAAAAGCCTATAGACCAAATTATAATTCTTACTTTAAATGTTTGTAAGGCTAAATATCCATCATGGGCATCATAGTCTACACCTAAAAGGCCTACCACATTGCCATCTGAATCTTTTATTGGAGACATGGCAGATACAAGCTCTCCATGTTCACTAATATCTATTTTGCTTGAGATGTAAGGTATGTCCTGATAGGTTTGTTCATATGCTTCAGAAGAGGGCACTTCGGTTCCCAATGCTGTAGCCCTTTCTGAGGCATCTAATATGTATACATATTTTCCTTCATCGGTTTTCTTCATCATATATAAATATTTGGCTCCAGAAATTTTCCTAATATAGGAGAGCTTATCAAGCAGTTCTATATAGGAAGTGCTTTTTGTATCTTCTACTGTCTTATAACTGTTGAATGCATCAGCCTGAATGCTTGCAGAAGAAACAGCGGCAATGCCTGAGGCCTTTGTCGAATATATCTCTATAAGCATAGTATAGCTGTTTTGGTAAGAAGCTATTGATATTGCAATAACAATAAATAGAATGGTTGCTGCGAAAAGTGTTACTATTTTTGTGCTAATTTTCTTGTTCATGAATATTCTTCTCCTCCATATATGTAAACTAAAATATAAATAATAATGATTATATATTAATAATAAGTCTATATACCATAAATTGCAAGTTAAAACTATGTAAAAATTAATAATATTATGTACAATTATAAGTTATTTAAATGAATCATGAAGAAAAATGTAATAAGATTGTCATAGAAAACTTATTGTATATTTGATGGAAATGTGATAAAAATTACAATACACTGTTTTATTTTTAAAGCCCCTTAAAAAATTAAGGAGGTGCCATTCTTATGTCAAAAATCAATCATCCAGAATATGAAAATGAATTGGAAAGGTTGAGATTCACCCTAGTATATGTGGAAAAAAGCATCGATTCATTAACAGGAAGAAAAGGCGTAATAGATACCAATGTTGAAAAAGGTAAAAAGCATTTTAGCTCCGACAGCAGTCAGCAATATATTGATTTAATGATCAATACTATGCTTCAGGATAGAATGGAAATAAAGCTCAGAAACCTTTTGACAGCAAGAAGTAAACCGTATTTTGCAAGGATTGACTTTCAAGAAAACGAAAAAAATCAAAGAGAAAAGCTGTATATAGGGAAGATGGCCTTAATCAGGGAAGAAGATCAAGAACTGATTATTGTGGACTGGAGAGCACCTATCGCTAACCTTTACTATGAGGGAAGATTAGGGGATGCCCACTACTTTAGCCCAGGGGGTGATGTAGATGGAAGACTTTTATTGAAGCGACAATTTATTATCAATGATGGGCTGCTAGAAAGCATGGCAGATATAGATATTACTACCAATGATGAGTTTTTACAGGCCTCATTGGGAGCCAATGCTGATAATAGGCTAAAAGAGATCGTATCGACGATACAAGAAGAGCAAAATCAAGTGATTAGAGCGGATATGTGGACACCACTTATCGTCCAGGGGGCAGCTGGAAGTGGAAAAACCACTATTGCTCTTCACAGAATCGCCTATCTTATATATACTTATGAAAAATCTTTTAAGCCAGAAAACTTCATGATTATCGCGCCAAATAAGCTTTTTTTAAATTATATATCGGATATACTTCCCGAGCTTGGCGTTGAAAAAGCAAAACAAAGCACTTTTGAGGATTTTGCTAATTTGATTATAGGACAAAAGCTAAAAATAAATGATGCAAATGAAAAACTAGATTTATTTGTAAATCATAATAGAGATCAAGGACAGCGTGGTGAAAATGAGTTGATCAGAGCCATGTCTGAGTTCAAAAGTTCTATGGATTTTAGAGATATTCTGGATGAATACATAGAGGAAATCGAGAATGACTTTATCCCAAAAGAAGACTTTAGAATCATGAATATTGTGCTTTATAAATATGATACATTAAATGATTTATTTTTGAATGAATATAAAAGGCATCCTATTGTAAAGCGTATAGATGAGATTAAAAAGCATATGACAAATACGTTGAAAAAAAGAAAAAGCTATATAATAGAAAGGCTTCAACTTCAATGTGATACAAAAATAAAAGAATTAAAGCTTTCAATGGAAGCAGATAGCGAAAGACAGCAGATGATCATTGATATAATAGATAAAAAGAATGAGAAGATTGCAGAAGTGGAGAGTCACGCAAAACGAGCA
>JAUQXG010000469.1 GCA_030834765.1 Lutispora sp. | reverse complement strand
ACTTTATATAGCAATGGTATCCGTTTAAATTATAATCTCTCAGGGCTAATTCAAGCCTGTGCAAATTTAATCTATTAAATGCAAATTCCTGCAAAAGCCTTATGGCTTCAGAGCCAATGCCTATCCCTCTATTTTTCTTGTTTCCTATTATGATACCAAGTGTTGCTGTTCTATTTATCCAATCTATATCCATCAAATCAATCTGTCCTATGTATTCTTCTGTTTTTATATCGGCAATGACAAAGCCTTTATAATTTGGACTCTTATCCTCTAGTCTTTCATTCAAGAAAACTTCAGTCACTTTTTCAGTATGAGGAAATACAAACTCTTTATCAAGGTTCATTACGGTTTCCGGGTCATTGACCCATTTCCGTATTTCCTCAAAATCTTCTTGCTTATATTCTCGAAGCATAATATTGTTCCCAAACAATCTAGCCATCACATCACCTCAATATTTTATTTCGGATACTTAAAGCCCCAGAACATCCGATATCTCTGTCATAGCATTCAGCGCAAGCTCAGCAAACTCTGGGAATTTTATTCCTAATCGCTCAATCGACTTCATTGCTTCTCTGTTGGCTCCTGCTGCAAACCGTACTTCACTCATACGTTTGGTTATGGATTTTACCTTTACACTTTTTATCTTTTTATCTGGATATACAAGTGTAATAGCATTTATAAAACCGGTGATAGGGTCAGCTGCATACATTGCTCTTTCAAAAGCATTTGTAATCTTAGATCCATTGGCTGGATTATGCGCTAATATGGCATGATACATCTCTTCATTGCCAAAGTTATTTTCTTTCAGAACCTCAACTGTTTTTGGTCCATGAAGGGACATGTCAGCTTTCCAGTCAACCAGATCTTCATCCAGATCATGCAATAATCCAGCCAATCCCCATAAATCAACCTTATCTGGTTCAAATTTTTTCGCAAGAGCTCTCATCACAGCTTCTACTGCATAAGAATGTGTTATGATATGGGGCATCTTAACATATTTATTTAGCATTTCAACGGCTTTTTCTCTATCCATGTTTTTCCTCCGTAAAAATATATATTCTTTAATTTTATATTATCATTTGTTGAAAAAAATGTATATTCATTAAGTAATGATATATAAATAAAAAAGTTTCAGAAAAACTTCTGAAACTTTTTTATTTATATATCATTTATTTTACCCTTGGGTCTCCTTTTTGTATGGGATTCGTTTTATCCATCACCCATACATACCAACCACCATCGTATAAATCTACATTTTCCCAGCCAAGCATTTTTGCATCAATCCATGCAAGAGATGCTCTCCAGCCAGTTCCACAATAGAAGCTGACTTTATTATTCTTTGTAATATCCCACTCAGCCCATAGTTTTTCAACTTCATAAGGGTTTCTTATTGTGCCATCTATATCCATATAGTCTTCCATGCTGCTGTTATCACTTCCAGCATGTCCCCAAACTGCTCCCTTTGGCTCACCTGCTTCTTTAATATAGTCATAGCCGCTTGTTTCACCTATGAATTCTTTCCAGCTTCTTATACTTACTAATCTATAATTTGGATCTTTTTGATTTTCCAATACATCTTTTGGGAATGGAATCACTAGCTCTGGTCTTTGGGGTATCGTTACTCCAAAGTCAGCTATAGCTGTAGGCTTATTTTCTTTTGTCTCTACTTCCAAACCTGCCTCTTTCCAAGT
>JAUQXG010000468.1 GCA_030834765.1 Lutispora sp. | reverse complement strand
ATTTCAGTTCTTCATGGGAAGTCTGCATTTCTTCAAATGCAATCTGCATTTGTTCACGAGCCCTTTTCACCTCAGCTTCTTGTTCAATAAGCTGTACATTGACTAAATTATTTTCACTTATTTTGCTTGAAGGTTTTATTTTAGAAGCAGTAGGGACTTCACTAAAAATAACCATTATCATACCTTTTAAAGCTTCCGGCATTTCTATACGCTTAATGATAATATTTGCAGTATGTGTCCTACCATTGTTCTCAATTAAGATGTTACACATAACCACTGGTTCAATTTGGTTTTGAGCAAGATGAAAGGCACCTGGAAATTCATTGCGTATCTCTTCGCGAAGCATGACAAAGATATTCCAATTTGCTTTGCCAGCAGGCAGTTCTAAATAGTTTCCTGTTCTTCCATTTATATATATAATATCTCCATTGGCATTTACTAAAACACTTGGGGGAGAGAACTGCTGTAAGATCAGTTCGTCAGCCAGCGCCTTAATATCATTTAGACTTTCTATTGGTTTTGTTTTCACATCTAAATTATATTTGCTCTTGGAATAAGAAGCAGGAAAATCTACGAGTAAATCCTTTTGTTCAGATATCAGGCGCTGATAAATCTTTAATTTAGTTTCAGTTTGTTTAAATTTATCATTTGAATTGCCTATGGTTTCGGCACTGCCTAAAATTAGAAATCCACCTGAATTTATACTATAATGAAATAATGACATAAGTTTATTCTGCAATTCATTTTCCATATATATCAGTAAATTTCGGCATGACAGTATATCCAACTTAGTAAAGGGTGGATCTATAATGATATTCTGTTGAGCAAAAACCACCATTTCTCGTATTTCATTATTTATCCTATAGTGATCTCCCTGCTTTTCAAAAAAACGATCTAATCGCTTTTGTGATACATCAGCAATAATGTCTTTTCGAAAGATACCCTTTCTTGCTCGATCAATTGCATGGGAATCTAAATCAGTGGCAAATATTTGCAATGTGATATTCATATGAGGGCAGACCATGGCTAATACCTCTTTAAACACGATAGCTAAAGAATATGCTTCTTCTCCCGTAGAGCAGGCAGGTATCCAAGCCCGTAGTATGTGTCCATGATTCAAATTAGCAAGTAATGATGGGATAATACTTTCTTCTATTTGTTTCCATATGATAGAGTCACGAAAAAAACTTGTGACACCAATCAACAATTCCCTATAAAGCGTTTCTATCTCTTTGATATTTTTCTGAAGCAATTCAACGTATGTATTTATATTGTCAATCTTATGAACACTCATTCGTCTTTGAATACGACGATACATGGTATTTTTTTTATACAAGGAAAAGTCTTGTCCCGTATTTATGTGTATCAAAATAATAATTTCATCAAGTGCATTGTTATCTTTTATCTCTAAAACCTCTGTGGATTTTATGAGAGAGATATGTTGAATAAAAGCGTTTAGCTTTATTGCCAATTCATTAGCAGGAGCAACAATATCAACTGGCATACCATCTATAGCACTCCTCGGCATACTGTCAAATTTGGCTGAGGCAGGTTCCTGCACTATGACAATGCCACCTTTTTCTTTAATAGCTCGAAGTCCTAGCGTGCCATCAGAGCCCATACCTGAAAGTATGATGCCGATACTTTTTTCCTTTCGATCCTCTGCAAGGGAATGAAAAAAGAAATCTATGGGTAATCGCAGACCTCTAATTTCTAATGGTTCAAATAAATGCAACGTACCATTTAAGATGGACATGCTTTTATTGGGTGGTATTATATACACACAATTGGGCTTAACTTTCAAGTTATCGCTGGCTACAACCACTTCCATATTTGTAATTCGCTGAAGTAATTCGGACATGATATCTTTGTAAGTCGGGTCAAGGTGCTGAATAATAATAAAAGCCATGCCGAAACATTCTGGTACATTTCTTAAAAATTGCTCTAATGCTTCAAGCCCTCCGGCAGATGCACCTATGCCTACTATGGGAAATTTCTCTTCAACATTTGGACTCGTATTATTTTTATTCACATTAAACCCCCTAAGTCTTATTCGTAGCATTATCCAAGTATGTGGTTTTGCTTTTTAAACATTATAATTTATATTTAAACCATAAAGATGTTAGTCATTTAATTCTATATAATATAAAGATTACCTTTAAACATTTCTAATTTGAAAAAATCTATTGATTGTATTAAATAAATAGTGTACTATGTAATTAATACAGTAGTACGTATTCCAGGAGGTGCGAAAATGAATTTTAATGATAATCTGCCAATCTATATTCAAATAATGAACTTATTAACAAAAAGAATCATATTGGGAGAATTAAAAGGGGGAGAAAAATTGCCGTCAGTCAGAGAACTATCAACAGAATTAAAGGTAAACCCCAACACGATACAAAGAAGCTATCAAGAGCTGGAACGAGAGGGCATCGTTTTTACCCAAAGGGGAATGGGTACATTTGTAAGTGAAGATAGGGCCGTTTTAAATGAGCTAAAGCAAAATAGAGCATCAAATATCATCATGCATTTTATCCAGGATATGAATTCCCTGGGCTTTGGCAAAGATGAAATAATAGAGCTTATAAAAGATATGGCAAAGGAGGCAAAGTGATGGCCAATATAGCTGAAATCAAAGGATTGACTAAATTATATAATAGAAAAAAAGCATTAAACAATGTGACTCTCGACCTAGAAAGTGGAAAGATTTATGGAATGTTGGGACCAAATGGCAGCGGAAAGACCTCTCTTATAAAGATATTATCAGGAATACTACGAGAGTCCAGCGGAGAGGTTTTGATAGATGGGCATAAGCCTGGTGTTCATACAAAATCAGTAGTTGCATATTTGCCAGATAGAAATTTTTTATACAAATGGATGAGCATACAAGATGCCGTAAATTTGTTCAAGGATTTTTATGGAGACTTTGATGAATATAGGGCGTATGAGCTCCTTGATTTTATGAAGCTTGACAGAAACATGAAGACTACAGAGCTGTCTAAAGGAATGATGGAGAAGCTGAATCTGACACTGATCTTGTCAAGAAAAGCAAAGCTATATATACTCGATGAGCCAATCGCAGGAGTAGACCCTGTGGCAAGAGATCAGATCTTGAATGCCATAATCAATAATTATGATGGGGAAAGCACCATGCTTATCACTACCCACTTAGTCCGGGATATGGAAAACATATTTGATGATGTCATATTCCTAAAAGACGGTGAAGTAAGACTGATAGGCAATGCCGAAAGCCTGAGAGCAGAAAAAGAAAAATCAATAGATGAAATATATAAACAAATTTTCGGTGAGTAGGAGGCGCAAAATGGGAAAATATATTAAATATGAAATAAAAGGCAGCTACAAGTTTATACTTGGTATTATAGCTATATTGATCATCGCTACAACCGCCATTCAATTAGATGGATTTTATAATCTTGCAAATGGATTTGATAGTTTTTTAACAGTAGGAATACCTCTTATAATCATATTGGGAGCTATGATTACAGCATTCTTTTATATCGTTGGTTCTTTTAGAAAAGAATTATATGAGGATAGAGGGTATCTTACCTTTTCACTTCCGTTATCAGGGAAGCAAATACTTGGCTCCAAGCTTATCGTTGCAGCACTTTGGTTTTTCCTTCTTGGAATCAGTGTAGTTATTTATAATGCTGGTCTTGCAATGCTGTTTTACGCAAAGGATGGGTATCCTATGATGAAAGAATTTTTAAAAATCTTGTGGAGTAAAGATGTAAGAAGCTTTATCATACTATCAACTATTTCAAGTATCACCACACTTGTTATGATTTATTTTTCAATCGCATTAAGCAGAGTAACCATAAAAAATAAAAAAATCGGAGGATTCTGGTTTGTCATATTCCTTGCCATGAATTCTCTCTACGGGTTTATTGGAGTAATGCTAAACAGAGCATTCCCATATTACTTCGATTTTGCAAATTGGAATATGATGAAATCAAGTGAGATGAATCCTGTGAGCAGTCTGGCAATGTCGGGAAGTCCCGTTATAACAGGCGGCTTTACAGGCAGTATTTATTACGGAATAGCCTCACTGGCCTTAACGATAATAGTGGGAGTTGGACTGTTCTACGGTACCAGCTATTTAATTGAAAAAAGAATAGATCTATAACAAAAGAGGTTGCATCAAAGATGCAACCTCTTTTGTTATAGTCATTATAATCCTTGTATTGTATAATGAAATATAATAATGAAATATTTCAATGATTGGTTTGAAAGGAAAGTAATAGATATGGACAAAGATTTAAATGATAAATGGCAGAAGCTTAATCAATACTTAAAAGGCTATGATAAGGTAGCTATCGCATTTTCAGGAGGAGTGGACAGCAGCTTTTTACTAAAAGCGGCGGCCTTTGCCATTGGCAAGGAAAATGTAATTGCAATTACCGCAGATTCAGCATTTGTACCTTCAAAAGAATTAGATGAAGCAAAAGCCACAGCAATAGACATTGGAGTAGAGCATATTATACTTGGTATGGATGTTCTGGCAATAAAAGAAATAAGGAATAATCCTAGAGATAGATGCTATATTTGCAAAAAAAATGTTTTTACTCAAATCATACATACAGCCAATAATGAAGGTATATCTGCAATATTTGATGGCAGCAATTTAGATGATGAAGGGGACTTTCGACCAGGCAAAAAGGCACTTCAAGAATTGCATGTGCAAAGCCCTTTGAAAGAATGTGAACTTAGTAAAAAAGATATCCGAGAGCTTTCTAAAGAGTTGGGCCTTCCGACATGGGAAAAGCCCAGCATGGCATGTCTTGCATCAAGAATCCCTTATGAGGATATCATCACAAAGGAAAAGCTGGTGATGATTGAAAAAGCAGAGGAAACTATTTCAGACCTTGGATTTACACAGTTTCGAGTAAGATATCATGACGGAATCGCAAGGATTGAGCTGATTCCTGAGGAAATACCTAGAATGTTTGATATAAAAGTTATGAAACAGGTTCATGATGATTTAAAATCTTTTGGATTTACGTTTGTTACAATGGACTTATCAGGCTACAAAATGGGAAATCTGAATTAAAGCTTGGAGTGATAGGCTGAAAAGTCTACAGCCTTTTCAACTTGATTTTTATGCAGCATCTGCATAATATGCAGCAGATGCAGGGAGGGGTTACTATGGATGATATGTATATAAAAAAGCTTCTGGAGGATGTAAAAGCAGGTAACATAGATATCAATGAGGCCACACAGCAGTTAAAAAAGCTGCCTTATGATGATATGGGATTTGCAAAAATAGATAATCATAGAAAGCTTCGAAAAGGTTATGGAGAAGTGATTTATTGTGCAGGCAAGACACCAGAGCAAAATGCCCAGATATTTGAAAAGATGCTTCAAACAAATAGCGCGGTCCTAGGAACAAGAGCGGATGAAGCGATATATGAAGCAGTAAAGGCAAGAGTAAGTGATGCGATATATCATGAAAAAGCTAGAGCAATCACAGTAGAGAGAGGAGAAAAAGCGCCTCTTGTAGGGAACATTGTGATCGCCACAGGAGGAACCTCTGATATTCCTGTAGCAGAAGAAGCGGCAGTCACAGCAGAATTTTTAGGGAACCATGTGGAGCGCCTTTATGATGTAGGTGTTGCTGGGATACATAGACTTTTGATGAATACGGATAAACTGATGGATGCCAATGTAATCATAGCCATAGCAGGAATGGAAGGGGCTCTAGCAAGCGTTGTGGCTGGTCTTGCAGCCTGTCCTGTCATTGCAGTGCCCACAAGCGTTGGATATGGAGCAAACTTTGGAGGATTATCAGCATTATTGACCATGATAAATAGCTGTGCCAGTGGAATTGGCGTAGTCAATATAGACAACGGCTTTGGAGCAGGTTTTCTAGCCAGTATGATTAATCGAAAATAAAGACTGGAGGAAGTTTGATGAGAACATTATATTTTGATTGTTTTTCAGGCATCAGCGGGGATATGACAGTAGGTGCGCTTTTGGACTTAGGAGCAGATGAAAGCAAGCTAATGGAAGGGCTAAAATCACTAAGCATAGACGGATATGACTTAGAGATAGGAAAACAGCTAAAGAATGGAATTATGGGTACAGCTTTTACTGTTCTGCTAGAAAATGAAGTAGAAGAATCTCATGAACATGAGCACAATCATGACCATGAACATAATCATAATCATGCACACCAGCATACTCATGAAGAGCATCGCCATGACCATGATCACCAACATAGGAGCTATAAAGATATTGTGCATCTTATAGAAAATAGCAGCTTAAATAATAAAATAAAGGATTTAAGCAAAAGGATATTTGAAGTGATCGCAGTGGCTGAAGGGAAAATCCATGGAAAATCCATGGACGAAGTACATTTTCATGAAGTTGGTGCTGTAGATTCAATCATAGATATAGTTGGCACTGCTATATGCATAGATTCTCTTAACATAGATAAAGTCTTATTTTCCAGAATACCTCTCTCAAGAGGATTTGTAAAGTGTGCTCATGGAGTATTCCCACTTCCAGCTCCGGCTGTTATGGAAATATTAAAAGAAGTTCCCATTTATTATAGCGATGTAACCTTTGAATTGGTAACGCCTACAGGAGCAGGAATCGTGAAAGCTTTAGGGGAAGGATTTGGAGAACCGGAAAGTGCTGCTATAACAGCCATAGAAGCCATAGGCTACGGCTTAGGCAAAAAAACTTATGAAGTGCCTAATGTTTTGAGAGCAGTGATTTTCAATGAAAAAAAAACTTCAAAAGACAGTATCCTTAAGATAGAAACCAATATAGACGATATGACACCAGAGCAATTGGGCTTTGTTATGGAGCAAATACTGGAAACAGGAGCACTAGATGTATACTTTACTAATATTATGATGAAAAAAAATAGATCAGCCATTATGCTCACAGTGCTTTGCAATATTTATGATAAAGAAAAAATTTCCAGCCTGATATTAAAAAATACCAGTACCTTTGGTATCCGATATACCGAAATGAGAAGGCAAATATTGGACAGAAAATTTATAGAAGTGAATACAGGATTTGGAGTTGTCAAATGCAAAGTAGGAATCTTGAATGGCACCGCAACCAAGTTTTCACCAGAATATGAGGATTGTAAATCACTGGCACGGACAAGCGGACGAAGTATCATAGACATATATCATATAGCAGTTTCCAAATGTATGGAAAACGACATAAGACACAACATTCTGTAAATTTCAGAAACCTTTGACAAAGGTTTTTTGTAAATATATACTATTAAAAAAGTACAATTGATTAAATTGTAGCTTTGGGGAATATTAACTATATTGTCTGTGACAAAATTTAATGATATAAGCAGGGAACCTATTATATAGGCTCTCAAAAAATATGAATAAGGGGTGTATGAGATTTGGAAAAGTTTTTAAAAGAAGGGCTCACTTTTGATGATGTACTTCTGCTTCCGGCTATGTCTGAAATTTTACCTAAAGATGTAACCATTTCTACTAATTTAACAAAAAGAATCAAATTGAATATTCCGATCATGTCTGCAGGGATGGACACTGTTACAGAAGCCAGACTTGCTATTGCTACTGCAAGAGAAGGCGGAATAGGTATCATACATAAAAACATGTCAATAGAACAGCAAGCCCTTGAGGTTGATAAGGTAAAAAGATCAGAGCATGGTGTAATCGTAGATCCTTTTTACCTAAGCCCAGATCATTTGATTGCTGATGCACTTGAGCTTATGGAAAGATACAGAATATCTGGAGTACCAATCACGGATAAGGAAGGAAAGCTTGTAGGCATTCTTACAAACAGAGATTTAAGATTTGAAACAGATATGCAGAGAAAGATCGGCGATGCCATGACAAAAGATAAGCTTGTGACTGCACCTGTAGGTACAGATTTGAGAGAAGCGCAAGAAATACTGAAAAGGCATAAGATTGAGAAGCTTCCATTAGTAGATGATAAAGGATATTTAAAAGGCCTTATTACAATAAAAGATATAGAAAAGGCAATTCAGTATCCAAATTCAGCAAAAGATTCCAACAGAAGACTTTTAGCAGGTGCTGCCGTAGGAGTTACAGCTGATGTCATGGATAGAATAAAAGCCTTAGTAGCGGCAAAAGTAGATGTTATTGTAGTGGATACAGCCCATGGGCATTCAAAGGGCGTTATTGAAGTAATCAAAAAAATAAAGAATAATTATCCGGAGCTTCAGCTCATAGCAGGAAATGTTGCTACAGCAGAAGGAACTAGACTGCTTATTGAAGCTGGCGTAGATGCAGTAAAAGTTGGAATAGGCCCTGGTTCTATCTGTACAACAAGGATTATATCAGGCGTGGGAGTTCCGCAGATTACAGCTATTTATGATTGTACACAAGAAGCGAATAAGCACGGCATACCAATCATAGCCGATGGCGGTATTAAATATAGCGGAGATATCACAAAGGCAATAGCAGCTGGTGCCAGTGTTGTGATGATAGGAAGCCTTTTTGCAGGAACAGAGGAAAGTCCAGGAGAAAAGGAAATATATCAAGGGAGAAGCTTTAAGGTATATAGAGGTATGGGCTCCCTAAGTGCCATGGCAAGCGGAAGCAAAGATAGATATTTCCAAGAAGACAGCAAGAAGCTTGTACCTGAAGGTGTTGAAGGAAGAGTTCCATATAGTGGTTATGTTTCAGATACCATATATCAATTGGTTGGAGGACTTCGTTCCGGTATGGGCTATTGCGGCTCAAAATCCATAGATGACCTTAGAAACAATGCCCAGTTTATTAAAATTACAGCATCAGGACTTAGAGAAAGCCATGCTCATGATGTGCAGATCACAAAAGAATCACCAAATTATACAAGCACAATAATTTAGGAGGCGACAAATTGGAGAAAGAGTTAGTTTTAATACTGGACTTTGGAGGACAATACAATCAATTAATAGCAAGAAGAGTTCGAGAAACCAATATATATTGTGAAGTGGTACCTTATGATATCAGTATAGATGAAGTGAAAGAAAAGAGTCCAAAAGGTATTATTTTTACAGGCGGACCTGCCAGCGTATTTGAGAAAGGATCACCAAAATGTGATGAAGGAATTTTTGAGCTAGGCGTTCCTATACTTGGTATATGTTATGGAGCGCAGCTTATGGCACAGATGCTAGGTGGGAAAGTTGGAAAAGCAGACAAAAGAGAATATGGCAAAACAGAAGTAAAGCTTTCTAATAATCATTTATTTGAAAGTATCCCTGTAAACAGTACGTGCTGGATGAGTCATACTTGCTTTGTAGAAACTCCACCAGAAGGCTTTGAGATACTTGGAACAACAGAATCCTGTCCTGTAGCGGCATTAGGACATGAAGGCAAGAAGTTATACGGAGTGCAATTCCATCCAGAAGTAGAGCATACTCAATATGGACAATCCATGTTGAAGAATTTCCTATATAATATTTGTGAATTGAAGGGCACTTGGACAATGGGCAGTTTTATAGATGAAACCATAGAAGAAATCAAAAGAACTGTAGGAACTAAAAAGGTTCTTTGTGCGCTAAGCGGTGGAGTGGATAGCTCTGTTGCCGCAGTCCTCGTCCACCGAGCAATAGGAGATCAGCTTACTTGTGTTTTTGTTGATCATGGATTACTCAGAAAAGATGAAGGCGATCAAGTGGAAGAAATATTTGGCAAGCAATTTGCCATGAAGCTCATAAGAGTAAATGCAGAAGAAAGATTTTTAGGAAAGCTTTCAGGAGTTTCAGACCCTGAAAGAAAGAGAAAAATAATCGGTGAAGAGTTCATAAGAGTTTTTGAGGAAGAATCCAATAAAATAGGAGAGATAGATTTTCTTGTGCAAGGAACCATCTATCCTGACATCATAGAAAGCGGCACGAAAACTGCAGCAACCATTAAATCCCATCATAATGTAGGTGGACTTCCTGAAGATATGCAGTTCAAGCTGATTGAGCCATTAAAGACATTATTCAAAGATGAAGTAAGAGCAGTAGGAATAGGCTTAGGGATACCGGAGCATTTAGTTTGGAGACAACCGTTCCCAGGACCAGGGCTTGGCATAAGAGTCCTAGGTGAAGTGACAAAGGAAAAGCTTCATATCGTAAAAGAATCCGATGCAATACTTCGAGAAGAAATAAGCAAGGCGGGTCTTGATAGAGCTATATGGCAGTACTTCACAGCACTTCCTGGCATCAGAAGCGTAGGCGTAATGGGAGATGAAAGAACATATTCCTATACAATAGCTATCCGTGCCGTAACAAGCAATGATGCCATGACAGCAGACTGGGCAAGAATCCCCTATGATGTTTTAGAAAAAATATCAAATCGGATCGTAAATGAAGTGGAGCATGTAAATAGAATCGTTTATGATATCACAAGCAAACCGCCAGCTACCATAGAGTGGGAGTAGACAAAATAAAGCCGAGAAACCGCATAATAGCGTGGTTTCTCGGCTGTTTTTCTGCCCTGCTGAGTACATTTTGAGTACAAAGTTTAAAAATCGTTGGAATATGATAAGTT
>JAUQXG010000467.1 GCA_030834765.1 Lutispora sp. | reverse complement strand
GCAGGGACAAAGCGCTATAGCAGTAGTCACCTATCCAGGACAGCAAAATGATGTAACAAGCATAGTTTGTAAGTTTACAGATAATATTGATATCCTGGAAAGCAGAATAAGAAGCATAAAGGCAAGCGGCGGAACACCAACAGGTCCAGCTATAGAGACCTCAGCAATGCTCATACTGAATGAAGCAGCTGAGAATGGGACATTTGAACAAATCGAGATTATAAAGCCTGAGGAAGAAATAAAAAAGTATTATGTATAGCAATAAATACGATTTGATCATCAGTAGATGGAGCAGCAAAAAGTACATACTTGAAAAAAGAATAGGCTCAGGCGGCATAGGTGAAATATTTCTTGCGAGAGATGAAGACGGAGCATTGATAGCATTAAAGTGCAGCAAAGATATCATAAGCATTACAAAAGAATATAATTTTTTATGCAAATTTAAAGATAAGAATTTTGTACCAAAGGTATATGTATTGGATGATTTTATGAAAGATGGAGAAGTATATCACTACTTCTCCATGGAATACATACAAGGTGAAACTCTTAAAAATGCTATAAGAAGAGGTAATCTATCCTACAAAGCAAAGCTTAATCTCATATGTCTCATAGCTAAAATCATAAAGCAAATCAATGATGAAGGCTACATTTATACGGACTTGAAATTTGAAAACATCATGATAGATAGAAAAAATGAAATGATCAGACTAATAGATTTTGGCAGCCTAGTTAAAGTAGGGTATATGGCGAAGGAATTTACGCCGATGTATGATAGAATGTGTTGGAAAAAAGGAAGCAGAATTGCAGATATGACATATCAAACATTTGGACTTTCTATATTGATGATAGCTATTTTTTTAGGTAGAAGCATAGATCCAAACAAAGAAAATCTGGATATGATCTTGAAAAAACTAAGACAAGACAAGTTTCCTAGAAGGCTAGGAGATATCATAAATAAATCATTGCAAGGTAAGATAGGAAGCTGTGATAAATTATACCAGGAAGTAGAAGGTGTAAGCCTGGCCGTGCCTAAAACAAATATTGAAATAAATACTGTGTTAAACGCTATTATCATATTACTTTTATTAGTATTAGGTGGGATGTTAAAATGGGCACTGTAAATGCCCATTTTTTAAAATGCCAAGCAGGGTTAGACATGATCGGATATTATTCTCAATTTCCCAGGTATAAGACTTATATGAAGAGGAAACTCAGAGCCTTTTTCACCATCAATGTCAACGCCTACATCGGAATCACATTCAATAGTAAGGGCATCAGACTGAAAGTAACTCACATAGGGACTATTTATATGTTCTCCATTTGATACTTTAATCAGAAGGCTTATCATTTCATAGATGGGACATTCCTTAAATAGTATAACCTCAAGCAAACCGTCTCTCACGGAGGCAAAGGGTGCCAGCTTTTTGAAACCACCTGCTGATTTTCCATTCATTATTAGCATGAAAAAAATCTTTTCCTCTATTATTTCATCTTTCATTGATATTTTAACTTCTATTGGTTTAAAGTTAGGCAATTCTTCCAAACCTTTAATGTAATAAGCTAATGTTCCCAAACTGTTTTTTAGCTTCGTTTCGGTTTTTTGGCTTACATCTACTAAAAATCCCAAGCTTGCAACATTGATAAAATATTTGTCATTCATCATGCCTATATCAGAACATATATAATGATCTCCTAGAGCTGTATTAATCATCGTATCTAAATCGTTTGAAATATTGAAATGACCTGCATAATCATTGGCTGTACCTACAGGAAAGATGGCTAAAGGTATATCAATATCATACTTTTGCATACTGCTCACAACCATGCTGACTGTTCCATCTCCGCCTGCCACGATGATCTTTTTAATTTTATTTATATCTATAGCTGATATCATTTTATCCATAGCTGATCTGTCGCCAGTTCTATATGGAATGATTTGATGACCGCTTTGCTGGAATTTGTCTATTATGGTATCTAAATGGTTGGTAAAATTAGCACTTCCTGAAACTGGATTATATATTAAAAGAACTTCCAAATCACAGACCCCCTTAAAACTCGTTAGTTATATTATACCATAAATTTAATTTTATAATTCTGAGGCATTGTTAGACCCACTTGTTGAACCTGTAAACTTCTTCTGCTATGATTAGGTGAAGCGATGATGAGAGGATATCTGATAGATGGCTAGGGGCATACCATAAATGGAGGAAAAATAATGACAGACAGAGTGAAAGAAATAGACTATATCCGTGCTATATCAGTATTAGGGGTTATGGCCATTCATATTACGAGTGGATACGTAGCTCATAATAATATAGCATATTTTATAAATCAGCTTGTGAGATTTGCAGTACCACTATTTATAATCTTGTCAGGCTATGCAATCTATATCTCTACAATAAATAAAAAGAGCGAGGGTTATATAACATTTGTAGGAAAAAGACTATATAAAATTCTCATCCCTTATCTCATATGGTCTGCGATTTATTTTATTTATTATAAATATGTTGTGGATAATCTAGCTTCATGGGAAAATTTAATCCTATTCATGAAAAATACGATCAAGGGTACCAATGCACCGCACCTGTATTTTATCGTAATCATTTTGCAGATGTATTTCATCTACCCCTTCATAAAAAGGCCGCTTCAAGGGAAATACAGCAAATTTATTCTTTTAACATCCTTCTTTATAACCTTATATATTCAAATAGGTTTATATTTACGAGAGTTTGGGTTTGAATTATTACCCTCAAAACTTCTAAGCTATTATTATATATTATTCCCTACCTGGATATTTTATCTTATCTTTGGTGCTTATTTTGCACGATATGGAGGCAAAATAAAAGAAAAATTAGGAAAAGGCAGCATGCTTCTTAATGCTTCTTGGTTTCTAGCATTGGTGTTATTGATATTTGACAGCAAAATGACTGATTCTCCTGGATCGTCGATGAAGCCCACTATTATCCTTTATACGATTGTTAGCTTTTTGTTTTTTTATTCCATTGCCATGAAGATAAAGGATACTAAAATAATAAAAATATTAAAATTTATATCAGATAAATCATTTTTAATCTATTTTAGCCATGTACTGGTGATGCTTTTACTACAAGAGCATTTCTCATCCTTTTTGATAGGAATAAAAGGAATGTTTTTATTATTTTGTGCTACTACTGGATTCACTTTTTTATTAGTAATTTTAATAGATAAGATTCCTCTATCTTTCTACTTAGGAGGCACACGGCGTTTGATTGCAAGGCGGGCGATTGACAATCCTTTGAGTATCAGGCAGGGCTAGACTTTGCCTAATTTTACTTAGATACTTATTACAGATAGAATCATTCTATCTGTTTTTCTTTTTGAAGAATTAAATATCTATATTTAAAATTCTTGGCAAGGTTATTGCTAGATATATCGTATATAGTGATTTAATATAATCAACAATTTATGATAAAGGGAGCGATAACCATGGGATTGATGACAAAAGAGCAGTATATTGAAAGCTTAAGAAAGCTGAATCTAAAGGTGTATATGTTTGGAGAATTGGTTGAAAACCCTGTAGATCATCCAATCATAAAGCCTTCTATGAATTCGGTAGCAGCTACTTATGAATATGCGCAAAAGCCTGAATATGAAGACTTAATGACAGCAACATCAAATTTGAACGGAGAAAAAA
>JAUQXG010000466.1 GCA_030834765.1 Lutispora sp. | reverse complement strand
AAAGCTTGAATAATGATGGAGTAACCATCGTCATGGTTACTCACGAAGCAGATATTGCCATGCACACAAAAAGAGCCGTGGTATTCAAAGATGGTGCAATCTTATCTGATAAGCTGGTGGAAAATAGAATCATCCGAGGAGGCGATGCTATATGAATATCATGGAAAGCTTCCTTTCCGCAGTACAAAGCGTAAAATCAAACAAAATGCGTTCCTTTCTCACCATGCTGGGAATCATCATTGGCATATCCTCTGTCATCACCATCGTATCCATAGGTCAAGGCGGACAACAGGCAATCATGGGTGAATTTGAAAACCTAGGCAAAGATGTCATCAATGTTTCTGTAAAGTCCAATAACAATGATATAGAAAAAAGAGATTACCTGACACTAGAGGATGCAAAAATGATCAAAGAAAAAATGCCTATCGTAAAGGATGTTATTCCTGCAAACTATTCCATGGGATATGTAAAAACAGAAAAAGATAAAAAATTTGCAGAGATTGACGGCACAACACCAGGTATGGCGAAGATCGTAAATGCAAAAATGGTTCACGGAAGATTCCTTAATGACAGAGATTTGGAATCCGGTAAAAATGTAGTTGTTATCGATGATATCACTGCTCAAAGCCTTTTTAAGACCACAAATGCAGTAGGCGAAGTAATAAAGCTGAATGTGAAAGATAATAACATGAACTTCGTCATAGTAGGAGTTATAAAAAATCCAAATGGAAATATGGCATCCATGTTTGGAGATAATATGCCAGGTACAGCATATATACCGATCACCGTAACAGATAAAATACTTGACAGTACAGATATCGCATTTTTTGCTGTAACAGTACATAGCATGGAGAACTCAGGAGAAACAGCATCCCAAATCGTACGTCTCCTTGAGAAGAACCATAGAAACAGTGGAAAATACGCTGCAGAAGAAGGCTTCAAACAACTGGATATGCTGAATAATGTTCTCGGAATACTCACCGCTGTAATAGGAGCTATCGCAGGCATATCTCTTCTCGTTGGCGGTATAGGCGTTATGAATATCATGCTTGTATCCGTAACAGAAAGAACAAGAGAAATAGGTATCAGAAAAGCACTAGGTGCCAAGAGAAAAGACATCAGGATGCAGTTTCTAACAGAATCCTTGATACTTTGCCTGATTGGAGGCATAATCGGTATGCTGCTGGGTGTAGGCGCAGGAGCATTGGTAGGTAAAGCAATCAATGTAAAAGCAGGGGTATCCCCAGGAGTAATCATGATCGCCTTTGGATTCTCTTCAGCCGTAGGAATTTTCTTCGGACTATATCCTGCCAACAAAGCAGCAAAGCTTGACCCTATTGAGGCTTTGAGATATGAATAGATAAAGAAATAAGGATAAAGCATGAAGGGCAGCCCCTTCATGCTTTATCTTTATTTTATGACTTCAACGGCATACAGCGGCAAGTTCAGCAGCCATTCTTCTTTCTTATAATCTGCCATAGAAGTGCGGATTGAAATCCTTGGATGAAATTTTTCATAATAAGTTTTTAGGCTCTTTGCTTTCAAATTTGTTTCAGCTTTCACCTCAATAGGAATAACATCTGTACCGTCGTCCACCACGAAGTCGATTTCGGCACTGCCTCGATCGTTTGTCCAATAGTAGGTTTCCAGCCCCTTCATGGTCTTAAGCTGCTGCAATACATATTGCTCAGTCAAAGCACCTTTGAATTCTTTGAAAAGTTCATTGCCATCTAAAAGGGTACTCTGGTTCAGCCGCACCATGCAGGAAAGCAATCCCACATCAAGGAGAAACAGCTTGAATGCTTTTAAATCCTCATAGGCCTTAAGGGGAATGTTGCGTGCATTTACACGATGCACCTTATGAAAAAGGCCACAATCGGTGAGCCACAGCATAGCCAACTCATAATCTTTCGCCCTGGCTCCCTCTTTAATCATTCCATAGATAAATTTCTTATTCTCCTTAGTAAGCTGAGAGGAAATGCTATTCCACAGCATACGTATTCTTGGCACAACATCATTTGGCGCATGTTTAGAGAAATCCTGCTCATACGCTTCAAGAATACGCTGCTGAATTTCTCGTGCTTCGTTGAAGTCTTTCCTCTCAATAAAGTTCATCACTACCTCTGGCATACCGCCGATATAATAATAATATTTGAGCATATCAATGTAAGTCTCCTTAAAGGTGGTGACCATTTCAAAGTCATCCTTGTGCAACAGCTCAATATATCGTTCATTTCCCATTGCTATTAAAAATTCACTAAAAGATAGTGGATATAAATCTAAAAACTCGACTTTGCCCACAGGGAAGGATGTTCCCTGATGAAGGGCAATGCCAAGCAGAGAACCTGCACATACGATTTGATACTCAGGTGCATTCTCATTAAAATATTTTAAAGAAGTTAGTGCCTGCGGCACCTCCTGTATTTCATCAAAGATAAGCAGCGTATTTAGAGGATCAATTTTTTGACCAGAATACAGCTCTAACCCGATAATGATCCGCTCTACATTCAAATCAGATGAAAATAAATCTTTCATCCTTTGATTATTATCAAAGCTGATATAAACGGTCTTCTCGAAAGTAGTCTTGCCAAATTCCTTCATCAGCCAGGTTTTTCCCACCTGCCTTGCACCTCGAATAATAAGTGGCTTTTTATTCCCTTTCACTTTCCATTTGTTCAGCTCTTTCATGGCTGTTCTATGCATATCACATCACCTCTTAAGTATAATATAACCAATTTAAACAAAAAATACAACGAAATATAGATAAATTATTACATTTTTTACATCGAAAATATGTTTAATATTCCGTAGATCTCTGCGGTACAATGACTTCTATGGGCTGTAATGGTACCAAAGGTGTCAACCGTATAGCTGGAGGTTCTTCTGTTACTTCTATTGTAACAGGCTGATACTTGAAACTACCTTTATTAGATAAGCCAGGTATATTCACTTTAAATAGCTTCTCGGTCATGACATTTCCCTTTGTAATTTTAACTTTTAGCATTATAGAAACATCCTCTTCACCTCTTGTAATCTTTACATTTCCAGTTTTTTTGACAATTTCTAGAAATGCTATATTATCCCTTTTCCTCGATTTATTTTCTAAAGATTTATCCTCCGATGCACTACCAAACTCAGCATATTCGAAAATCGTTCCATTTGCATGAGGTGTAATAGCTAAAATTCTTGGTTCTTTGTGACTTGCTGTATATATAGGAGCAAACACTAACTTATCCACCGTCAGCCAAGCCTTCGCATCCTCCACATCAAGCCTGTCTTTTACCTTTGCGATTTCATCCTTCAGACCTTTTATAGTCTCTGCTGCTTTTTCCATTTTACTGCTTGCAGATGTAGCTCTTTCTTCCAGTGCTGTTTTGACATCCCTTACCTTAAGCTTATCAATGGACTCAAAGGCAGTTCCTTTTAAACCTTTGGCCGCTAAAATCTCAGCATCTGCCTGCACTGTAGCTGCATTGGCCATTAATATTGACTCATCCACAGCAGGTCTCTTTTCTAGAGCTATAGGTGGATCTATATAAACGCTTAGCAACTCTTTCAGATCTGCAACACGATTTGATAAGACTATTACCTTAGCCCCTAATGCTTTTTCTCCAACTGCCAACTCAAAGGCCTGCACTGCTGCTTCTGCTGCTTTTACTGATTCCTCTTCAGCCTTTCTCTGTTCTTCTTCCAGCCTGATTCTCTCTTCCTCCGCTTTTCTTTGTTGCTCTTCCAATTGCTTCTTCTCTTCTTGTTTTCTTTGTTCTTCTAGCTGCTTCTTTTCCTCCTCTTGTTTCCTATGCTCTTCTTCCAACCGCTTCTTTTCTTCTGCTTGTTTTTTTTGCTCCGCCTCTATACGCTTTCTCTCTGCCTCTTGTCTTTGTTTTTCTTCTTCAGCTTTTTTGTGCGCTGCCTCTAGCCGCTGTACTTCTTGTTGTGCTGCTGCTAGTTTGCTATAATTGGTAACCAGTTGTTTTTGCTTGGTCGTCAATGCATTATATTTGGATGTTGTATCTCCAATCACTTCTTTATCTGTCAACTTTACTACTTGAGGTAATGCTGCAATTTTATTGCTTACTATATCTGCTATAGCTTGATCCTGGATTTCCGGTACCTTCACAGGAGCTAAGTCGGTGCCTGCGAAATAAAATTCATCTCCCTTCAAATCCTCACTGACGTTTGCCACCATGTCTTTGGCCTGAGAGTCTATGATGAGCCTATATTCATATCTTCCTTCTAAAGGCTGACTCAGCGACAGTATCACCCTGTTTCGATCTATTTTTTTCAAAGAATTGGGTATGGTCTTATACTTGGCATAATCATCTGTATTCTTGATGGTATATTTGCCTTCATATCCTATATTTTCGCTGTACTCAATTTCCACCGTCAACCTGTCTAAAGCAGTGACAGTTACGATATAAGGCTTATCCTCATCTTTATATTCACCATAAAGCATGGTGTAATTGCCATAGGTGTTTTCTGCTTCTATGCCATGGTTATCTGTCAATACCTTTCTAATATCTATCTTATATTCCTTTGTACCATCAATATATTTTGATGAGCTTATTGTAAAGGTTACTATATTCTTATTATCTCCTTCACGCTTCACATCAAAGGTGGCTGTGCTACCTATTGCAACTGCCTCTTTATTTTTCACTACTATTTCCTTTGACATTTCCATCTCAAAGGTTTTGCCATCTCTCTGGGTGATGTAGAGTATTTCTGGAACCTCTGGACTTTCACCATTACCGTATACCTCCAGGTCATAATCCCACAAGTCACTCCTATCAAAGGCATTCTTATTTACTGTTCTGTCATTTATGCCTTTCAAAGATTCATCCTTGACTATGGTATAGACTCCATAATCCGATAGGGTTTTATTCTCTCCTACATTGGAAAACTCAATGGTTCTATCATCATCTGTCAAAGCCTTTGCATAAAGCTTCATGGTCTGATTGCCAGATTTTAATACCAAGGCTGTTGTACCCGCAGTGTATGTCACCGGCTCATCAAATGCTGCAGCCACCACATACTTATTCACTGCATACACATAATCCAAATGAGGCCCTTCAAAATCATTTTCACCAGCTATGGCTCTGAATTCGAAGGTGAGCTTCAACCTGTTCCCTGTCCTATCCATCACACCATCAATGGCCAGCTTATATACTTTACCTTCTACCATGGTTGCAGCTTCCAATGTTACCTTTTCATCCTTATAAGTGGCTCCCACAGGAGCTCCTATGGAATTATTTATCTCATAATTAGAAATATCCTCAGCACTTTCCTCATTTAGCGGCTTTGTAAAATATATGTCTATTTTATTGCCGCCCACAACCTTATAATCCTTTACTGTAGCGGCTGCAAAATCATCTGTGGCAACGGTCACACTTCCGCTATTATTCTTTTCCATAACATTGCCAAATTCATCTTCTATATTGTATACAGTCACCGTATATGAGCTGCTTAGGCTGAGATCTTCCACCCTTAGGATAACTTTATACTTGCCATCAGCATAGGAGATCTTTTCTACACCTTCCACATAAATCTCTTCTTTGTATCTATCATTTTTGTTCACTGTATAATTAGCAGTATCCAGCACTGTGTCTTCATTCAATCTGCTGCTATCGCTGAAAACAACTTGAATATAGTTTCTGGACAACACCTTTAAATCATTCTTAGAAAGCTGAGGAGCCGTAGTATCTATTCTCATACCATAGAAATTTTTCTTAGCTGCTCTTTTCATCACATTTGCGGCTTTGGTCTTATCCGCTATGTTCTCTATAGTGATTTCATATTTTGCACTAACCCTTTGAGGCTCTGTCGTGAGCTCCACAGTATCTTCCTCTTCACCTACCAGCTTAGCTTCTAAAACATCAAGTTCCTCACTGTTAGATTTTATCAGATAATTACCCAGCTCTTCTGCTGAAGCTCTAGTGATTGGCTCAGAAAATTTTACTACAACCCTTTGATTTGTCTCTGCTTTTACATCCTTTAAGGACGGAGGCGTAGTATCTAGCCTAGTATAAAAGGATTTGCTTTCAGATCTTAAGACCACGCCATCAACAGATTTTATATTCATTACCTTTATGGTATATTGCTTTTTGCCCAATAAACCATAGGTGGAAAGAGTAACCTTTTTACCCTCTAGCTCTGCCTTCTCTATCTCTACACCTGATATTGTGTAGTTTGAAATATCTACTGCTGCATACAAATCCAATTCTTTATCAAATTCTATTACCACTGTTTCAATATCTTCACTCTTTACACTTTTTATCCTTGGAGAACCTGACACCTTTGCCACACCAGTGAACTTTAACTTGGCATCGCCGCTCCTCAAAGTATACAACTTGCCTGAGCTTTGCGATGATGTCACGAATCTTATGGCATCCTCTCTAACCAGATCCACAGACTTTATGGTCAAGCCTTCTATGGAGTATTGATCTAAAGCTTCTACATCATATCCAGATATATTTTTATAAAAAACTACTTCTACTATCGTATTTCCTACTGCTTTTACACTCTTTATCTCTGCATCAATGGTATCCCATATAAGCCCTGCTGCCAATGCGCTGGATTTTCTAATTTTCCCTGTGTCGATCAGCACGTTTATATATATCTTTCCTGCTTTGGTCTGGGTCTTCAGAGCCGACACAGTGGCCTTAGATAACAAATCAATGGTAAATCTATATTCCGTTGTCGGTTTTAAACCTATAGAAGCTGCAAACTTCAAGGTATCATTCCATGAGAAATCTCCTTTTATCCCCACTCCACTCTGGCTGTAGCCTAAGGTTTCTAATAAGACTTTGTAATAGGATTGTTCATTTATGCTTTTATAGGGTCCAAAACGTCCTTCCTCATCACCTATGAACCCTAAACTGGGATTGACTTTCAGATAGGCCAATATATTTTTCCCCTCTGCCCATTTTATCTCATCCTTATCCACAAAATTGACAGGTCCTTTGTAATCCAATGCTTCTTCATAAAGCCCTCTTAGCTTCAATATAGATATAGCTGCAGTAAGCCTCGTCATTTCCTTTTGTGTGTATTCCTCTGTCACTCCTTTTCCATCCCCAACCAACATACCCAAGGTCTCAAGTGCTCTGGCTTCGGTACTTATTCCTCCTGCTGCATCAGCTGGAATAAAAGTCATGGCGGAAAAGATTATGGCAAATGACAATATAAATGCTACTAATTTTTTCATAAAAAAACCACCTCCCACATATTTATAATTTTGTACCTCATTTATACTATGTGGCACAAAATACAAAATTCGTAAGCAGATGGATTTGTAATGAGAATGTAATAGGTTCCAGTCACATCAGTTAATCAGTTATTATTTGATCAATTTTCCAAAGCATATAAAGTGGTATTAATTTCACTTCTTTACCACTTATATTATTCATTGATGTTTTTACAGAGATATCAGGAGAGTACTGTTTTCGATACTCTGCTAAACTCTTTGCTTTTTCATTTCGTTCCGACTTTACTTCAATAGGAACAATATTCATTCCAAATTGAGCAACGAAATCTACTTCAGCAACATTCTTTGACTTCCAGAAATAAGGCACTGTGTTTTGATTGAATACAAGCTCACACAATACATAATTTTCTGCCAGGGCACCCTTAAATTCTTTATAGTTATCAGTTTTCTCTAATATAGCTTGTGCTGGCAGCCTAGACATTTTGCGTAAAAGTCCAACATCTGCCATATACAATTTAAAGAAGGTTTGATCTGCATAAGCCGATAAAGGCATAAAAGGTTTTTCAATCTTTATAACCTTGTAGGCTAGCCCTGCACTAACAAGCCATGCTAAAGCATCCTCTAAATCCTTTGCCCGAAGACCTTGCTTTACCTGACTGAATATAAACTTGGTATTTTCTTTTGCTAATTGTTCAGGGATGGAGTGCCAAATCAAAGATAACTTTGGAAAATCTTTGACTGGAGCATGTTTTGCAAAATCTAGTTCATAACTATCCAATATTTTTTGTTGAATTATCTCTATGGCAGATAAATCTTTTGTACTCACCCATTTAGTAACAACTTCAGGCATACCGCCAGTGATATAATACATTCTCAGATAATTTTCCAGCCTATCAACAAATAAATCTGATATTTTCTCATTGGGAGAAAGATGAATCAAATAATCACATAAAAGTCCCTCATCATGTGCCATTAAAAATTCTAAAAAATTCATCGGTCGAAGAGTTAGAAAATTGACTTTCCCTACTGGAAAGGATAGAGGTTTAGACAGCGCAATGCCCAAAAGAGATCCCGCACATATAATATGGTACTGTGGAAGTTTTTCACAAAAATATTTTAGAGATGTTAATGCACGATTACAAAATTGTATCTCGTCAAAAATGATTAGGGTACTTTTAGGTGTAATTCTTTTATTTCGAAGTATTCCAAGTTCAGTTACTATCCTTTCTACATCAAGATCATTTTCAAACCTTTGCTGTAAACCTTGATTTCCTTCAAAATTAAAATATGCTACATCCTCATAATATTCATTGCCAAACTCTTTTAAAAGATATGTTTTACCACACTGTCGCACGCCCTTTACAATCAAGGGCATTCTATCTTCACTATTTTTCCACTTTATAAGCTCATCCATTAATAATCGTTTCATATAGATGGCCTCCTCCATTTTTCATATGATATTTGCAGTATATTTTGCATTTACCATATTTATTATGCAACAATAGTAAATAAAAGTAAAGGGCGAGGTGCCAGGCACCTATTAATTTCCCTTATATATAGAATGTAACCGACTAATCATAATTAAAAAGAGAGGTATTGACTACCTCCCCTTTGGTTTAGTTATTTAGTTTAGTTTGTCTGTCATTTGCGATGGAAGTGTTGTTGAGGTTGCTTTTGTTCTTACTCTTAGGTCGCTGTTTTCAGGTAATAAGATTGAGAGCCCTATGCAATCAAACCATGTCGTTGTTCCTCCATCAACTGAAAACTCTAAGGTAGTCATCGTTATTGTTCCTATGTCAAGAGTTGCTGTATTATCCACTATAGTAGCTGTAACTACTGGAGCTGGAGCTGGGGCAATCATAGCTACTAGAGAAGTCTCTGTTACTTCATTTAACTTCTTTCGTATCTCTAGCTTACCGGACACAAATACTATATCCTTTGTTTCTCCGTGATTCAGATCTATCCATGCTCCTCCTGCCATCCTATATTGCAGATTTTGTGAGGCACTAGCATTTTCTATTTTACTAGTATCTATATGAAGTTTTATATCAGTAGGATTTGGTGCATCTACTACAGTTATCACAAGCCTATAGTTAGTAGGATTATTTTTATCTCTCACATAGACTTTTCCTGCAATGAAACTAACATTCTTTGTACTGCCACTTGTGCAGGGTAGCCATGCTCCAACAGTTCCATCTGATTTGTCTAATCTGTACTGCATATTTGCATTTGTTCCTGCTATTTCTTTCGCTGCTATATCCACTCCAACTACACTTAGATCCATATCATCTTTGAATATTATAGTTTGCTCCATGCTTGGTAGTGTAGTTACCGTTGCCTTGATTCTGATTATTACTGTTTTATTACCGCTAAAGTCGCCTGCTATGTTACCTGGTGTCCAAAGACCAGCCGTGCCTATTTTGTATTCAAAGGTACTATTCAGACCAGGTATGGTATTGGCATTATCATCATATGCAAGTGCCGGAGCTGATGCTGGGGCTAGGATTGTTCCTAATGTTACTGCGGCTGATGGCAGGCTGTAGGTTGTTGCCTTTAGTCTGACAGCTACTGTTCCTTGTACAAAGGAAATGCCTGTCGCCACACCTCCTGCGCTAGCGTTTGCCCAAGTTGTGCCTACTTTATACTGCATATTATTTTGCATACCTGATATTTTGCCTAATGCTACATTATATTCTATACCCGCTATAGTCGGTGTATCTTGAATTTTTAATTCTGCTATCAATCTATAGTTTGATATACGAGCAGTCTCTCTTATATATACTCTTGTTGGTATAAATGAAACTGTTGTGTCTCCTGCAACACAACTGTACCAATTTCCGTCGGTACCGTTTGTGCTGTCAATACTAAACTGCATGGAAGCTGTTGTTCCGTTCAATTTTCCAGCAGCAACATCTATTGTTACTCCGTCCAGATTTAAAAGCGTAGTCGCAAAGGTCACTTTCGAAGCCGTTGTCTGTAGATTCTTGGTTGTTGCACTGTCCTCACAAGCTACATACAAATCATATTGTGTAGAAAGAGCTAATCCAGTTATATTTATTGTTACTTCCATATTTGCTGTTGTGTCTACATTGCCTTGCAGATTTGCTGCTACTGCTGTGCCAGCTCCATTTTTACCTGCTTTTACCTGAGCTGATGTAGGCGCCGCTCCGTCTTTTGGCAGTATCACAAAATATGCTTTTCCTGCTTCATTGGTTTTTAGCTTCAATACTGCTGTAGTGTCCTTTGCCTCAACTATAGGGTATCCTGGGAGCATGATTGGAGGCACTGTGTCAACTATTGAATCTGTAACAACATGAACCTTGCTTGCTGATGTCTGGATATTTGGTACGATAGCCTTGTCCTGTGCCACCATATATACATCATAGGAGGTTGATGCTGTCAAGCCAACTATACTTATGGTTGAATCCATATTTGCTGCTGCACCGACACTTCCTTTTCTGTTGGCAGCAAGTGCTGTATTGTTTGAATCTTTGCCTTCCTTTATTTGAGTTATGGTTGGCGCATTTGCTCCTGCCGAAACTACTGCATAGTATATGGTTGATGCTTCATCTAGCTTCATATTAATATTTGCTGTTGTATTGGTCTTTGAGCTTAAGGTCGGCACTGTCACAAATACAGGTGGTGTGTTATCAGAAGCTGAAGTTTTAATATCTTTCCATCCAACTGTGGCATTCATATTTGCTGGAGCTGCCATATCTTCTATTGCAACATATACTGTGTATTCTGCTCCTGGTGTTAGATTCTCTATGAATATTTCAGTTTCTACATTTCCGCTAAACTCAATTGTACCTTTTCTATCTGCTGAAACTGGAATACCATTGCTGTCTG